>JBBRHU010000017.1:0-19500 GCA_038222255.1 Fimbriimonadales bacterium
ACTCGTTCGAGCGCCGAAAGGTGCACCACAAAGGCAAGCTCATTGATCATGCGCGCCTTCAGTTTGATCCAACGGAGTTGCAACTCTGGCTCAAGCCAACCTTCTCGTACTGAGAGGTAACCCAGCCACCGAGATAAGAAATCGGGAGAGAGCCAGATGACGTCTTCGACAACTTTGCGCTTTGAACCATCAAACCATTGCCCTAGCACCTGCCTCGCGCCTAGGAAAACAGATTCCTGCGGACGTTTCTCGCGCGCTAGCTTCATGCCGAGTCTGACTTCGGAACCAATCGGAGAGTTTGGCATGCTGATAGGCCTTGCGAAGGCAGCAGCGAGAACGACGAAAGGGCTCATCTGCTCTTAAGTATCGGTTGAATTCCGATTGCCGGTCAGACCGCGAAGATAGAATATCTCTGTGGCATACGACGTCCTCATTCGGCGGGCACTCCTCGCAACTTCACTCGACCTCGTGGAAGCAGATCTGGCCGTGAAGGGCGGGAAGATCGTTGCGATTGGCGACCTCAGCTCAGAATCTGGAGTGACGGAAATCGATGCCAGTCACCTCACCTTAATGCCAGGAGTGATCGACACCCAAGTCCACTTTCGAGAGCCAGGTCTTGACCACAAGGAGGATATCGAGAGCGGATCTCGAGCAGCACTTCACGGCGGCGTCACCGCGTATCTTGAGATGCCGAACACCAACCCCACGACAACTACGCGAGAGGCACTAGAAGACAAACTTCGGCGAGCAGACGGTCGCTCATGGGTCAACTACGGTTTCTTTGTGGGCGCCTCCACCGAGAACATTGACGATCTTTCGGAGCTTGAGTTGTTGCCCGGAACCCCCGGAATTGGCGAGGTATTTATGGGATCGAGCACAGGGCCTCTTCTCGTTGCAGAGGACGATGATCTTCGCCGAGTGCTCCAAAACGGTCGCAAGGTCTGTGCGATCCATGCCGAGGATGAGGCGAGAAATGTTGCCAGAAAAGCCCTTCTCAGCGAGGCTCCTCACGCACGAGAGCATCCCTTTTTGCGTGATGAAGAGAGCGCAATCCTCGCCACCCAACGAATCCTCGCGTTGTCCGCAGAAACGGGGCGGCCGGTGCACATCCTGCATATCTCTACCGCAAAGGAGCCACAGCTGATCGAAGAGTCTAGAAGGCGTGGGATGAAGACGACCTGCGAGATCACTCCGCAACACCTATGGTTCGCCGCTCCCGAGTGCTACGACCGCCTTGGATCGCTTGCCCAGATGAATCCGCCGATTAGGTCGGGATGGCACCGAGAGGGCCTTTGGAGAGCGTTTAACGAGGGTATTTTCGACGTGTTTGGCTCCGACCACGCGCCACATACACTAGAAGAAAAAGCATTGGAATACCCAAAGAGTCCGAGTGGGATGCCAGGCGTGCAAACGATGCTGCCGGTTCTGCTCACCTTTGTGAGCAAGGGACTCATGACGATGAAGGACGTTGTGCGCATGGCGTGCGAGCGACCCGCCGAGCTTTACGGCGTGAAAGGTAAGGGGTTTCTGGAAGTCGGAATGGACGCTGACCTTGTCCTCGTGAACCGCGGTGCCCGCTACACCTTTGAACGGTCGATGGTCCAGAGCAAATGCGGATGGAGCCCCTTTGAAGGTGAGGAGCTGATCGGTCGCGTCGAAACCGTCTTGCTGAATGGTCAAATTGTTTTGCGAGATGGCGAACGGCTCGGCAAGCCGAGCGGGCGACAGCTGGAGTTCGGCGAGTGACTCGCCAAGACCTTATCGAGGGATTCAGATACGATCTATGGGCCAATCTGAGGTGGATCGCCACAATCGGTTCGGGAGCGGAATGGAATCCTGCTCGGTCAGTGATGCAACACGTTGTCCAGAGCCAATGGGTGTGGCTTGAGCAGTTTTCTCCGTCTGGGTTTCCAGAACCGACGGAGGACTACGAGCAATGGCTAGAGCCGCTTCATCAAAAATGGGTTGCGCTGGTTGAGGGTTCAGAACCGGCGACGACCTTTAGCTATGTTCGGACTTCAACTCAAGAGACGATCACACGGACCTACGAAGAGGCAGCACGCCACATCGTGAATCATGGCTCCTATCACCGCGGGCAGTTGCGGGAGATCGCTGAGAGGATTGGGGCTGAACAGATTCCGGAGACGGATTGGATCTACTGGACAGACGAGCTGAAGGGAGTCGGGCCCGTAAAGTAAACTTGTCTAGATGCCGAAGCTCATTCTCGTCCGCCACGGACAATCACTTTGGAATTTAGAAGATCGATTCACCGGCTGGGTCGACGTGCCTCTAACGAATCAGGGGCAAGTTGAAGCTCGTCGGGCCGGCGCGCTCCTAAAAGGAACTGAGCTTCATGTCGCCTACACTAGTGGTTTGGCAAGAGCGCAGGACACTCTAGCTCTCATCTTGGAGTCGATGGAAATCGAGCTGCCGACGATCAGAGACGCAGCGCTGAACGAGCGTCACTACGGTGATCTACAAGGCCTAAACAAAGCGCGAACTGCGGAGAAGTACGGAGCCGAACAGGTCCACATTTGGCGACGTAGCTACGACATTCCCCCACCCAACGGTGAGTCCCTTGAGATGACGGCAGCGAGAACGCTTCCCTTCTTCGAGCGTTCGATCTTGGGAGACATTGCACAAGGCAAGCATGTGCTAGTCGTGGCTCACGGTAACAGCAACCGCTCTATTGTAATGGCGCTCGACAAGTTGACGAAGGAAGAAGTTTTGAACCTCAACCTCGGCACGGCAGTCCCACTCGTTTACGATCTCACTCCTGAAGGTGAAGTCGTCTCCAAAGCAATCTTAAGTTAGACCTGAGCGGCGGCAAACTTGCCGCTCAGAACCACCATCGGAAGCCCCGCGCCGGGTTGCACAGATCCACCCGCGTAAAAGAGGTTTCTAAAATCGCGATCTCGAACGGATGGGGGGAACATTCCTCCCATCGGTCGGTCTGCCTCGTCGATGCCGTAGAGCGAACCACGGAAGTTACCATCCCGCTCTTCAAACGTGATCGGCGTCTGCGTAATCTCAGTTTCGATTTCCCAAGGCTGAATTTCAAATCCGATCTTTTCCAGCCCCGCGAACACGCGCTTCTTTGCTTCGGCTTCCAACGTTCGCCAATCCAGATGTGCCTCACACGCCGGTGAACTCACTACGGCGAAAAGATTTGTGCACCCCGCCGGTGCCGTCGAAGGATCTTCGCTTGTCGTTTCATTGAGATATATCACGGGCTGTTGCGGGAATTGCCTCTGCCGGTAGAGATCTTCAAACGAGACTAGAAAATTATCGGGAATAACAAGGTTGTGGTGGGCAAAGTCGACGTTCCGCCGCTTGAGACCAAGATGCATTGTGAAATAGCTGTAGCTCGGCTTGCCTCGCTCTTGTAACCCTAAGAGTGCCCTTGTCGCCGAGCGGTCAAGATTTGAGATCAACGCGTCAAATTTGTACTCCGCACCGCCTTGGAGGCGCAAGGAGCTCAACTTGCCACCGGTGTTGGTCTGCAAGTGAATGACGCGCTGACCAGTAACGATTTCGACGCCAACTTCCCGAGCAAGTTTCTCAAGGCCCGCCGGAATTGCACTGACGCCTCCCTCCGGAAAGTAGACCCCCTCGGTAATCATATAGTAGGGAATCATCAGCCCGGCGATCGACGGCCGATCGTAGCTCTGTCCGGCATAACTTGGGAACCCGTAGAAAAACGCCTTCATAAGCGGCTGCTCGAACCAGCGATCTATCCACATTTTGTAGCTTTCGCGCAGATTCAGCTTGGTTCCAAGAGCGATCATCCGCGGATTTACCATCTGGAGCACAGACTCGATCGGGCGATTAAACACCAAACTTTCGATCCCTGGGACGGCTCGCTCCATGATGTCGAGCAATCGGCTGAGTGCACGCTCATCGCCGGGGTCGATCGCCTTCAGAAACTCAAGGAGTCTTGGGCGACTCGCAGGTAGGTCGTAGACGTTACCGCCAAAGAATGTTCTTGAAAGTGTGTCGAGCCGATTGAACTTGATGTACTTGTCCATCGATCGACCAGCATCCTTGAAGAGCTGTTCGTAGATTCGCTTTAGGATAATAATCGACGGACCAAGATCGAACCGATACCCGGCCTCTTCGATGCTTCGAGCTTTTCCACCGAGAGTTTCGTGCCGTTCTATGAGCAGAACGTCGTGACCGTAAAGTCGCGCATAGATCGCTGCACTAAGGCCCCCAACCCCTCCGCCGAGAACCACAACTTGCTTCGCCACAAGAGGAGTGTATTCGTAAAAAAGAAAATCGGCCTTCCCTACCTAGAGGGAAGACCGATTTCAGAGGTGAGCGCGCTTTGCTTATCGAGTTACGATCAGCGTTCCGCTTGCGCCACCGCCGCCTGTCGAAGCAGTCACCGTGCAGGCGATGTTTCTAGAGACGAACCGGGTGCTCATTGGAACCGAGGCCGAAGTCGAACCCTTCAGAACTGTGATCAATGATCGTGGGATCTTGAACACGGTCGAGTTAGAGTAGGTCAACGTTATGTCGGTATCGACGATGGCTGGAGCATCCAGGGTCACCGTCATCATTGGCGTCACTCCATTGCCGCCGCGAACGGTAGCTGGATTGAAGACAACGCTGATCGCCGACACGGGTCGGATAACCAGAATTGCAGTCTGGGTTGCGCTACCGAGGATAGCACTGATCGTTACGTTTTTCACGGTAGACACGGACTTGGTCGTGATCGTGAATGTCGCCGTAGTCGATCCTGCAGGAACCACCACCGGTGTGGAAGGTACGACTGCAGATGCGTCGCTGGACGTGATCGTGAAGCTCAGACCGCCTGCTGGTGCAGGTGCTGCGAGCGTGATCGTTCCAGTCGAATTACCCGTTCCACCGACGAGCGAGGCAGGGTTTACGCTGAGACCGTAGACCACACCACGAACGGTGATTGGGGTTGAACGAGTGGTTGGGCCAAGAGTGACCGAAACATTCGCCGTGGTTGTATTCGCAAGAACGGCGCCAAGAACCTTGACGGTTACTGACGTTGCTCCCGACGGGATCGTGACGTTCGCTCCAGCTGGGAACGAAAGCACGCTTGCGTTATTCGTGGACAGAAGCACTGGCACGCCTGAGGACGGGGCCGGGGTCGTGATAGTGATCGTCACGTCTGAAGTTGCACCACCATCAATCGTGGACGGATTGGCCACGATGCCTGGTTGAGCAAGCACGTACGGGTCAACCCAGAAGTTGCCCGATACGACCGAGTTCTGGTAGCTGGTTCCAGCGACCGGAGGTCTGGTGGCAGTTACGACGGTGTTCGCCGAAATGGATTCGTAGACGGTTTGGACCGAGAACGTCTTGCTGGTGTCGCCCGAAGCGAAATCAACAGCGAGCGTGCTCGTGAGTGCGCCACCCGCACCAACGAATCGATATCCCTTCGTGATGGCCGCTGCCGGCATCGTAAGGTTCACGGTGAAGCCTGGCGATCCAGTCTGACCGTTAAGGGTGAGGGTTCCAACAACCTGAGTATTTCCTGCAGTTCGCGCCGGGGCGAAGGTGAGGTTGGACAGGCTGGCTGGTTGCAGCGTTGCGGCTTGCGTCTTGGTTACGCCAAGGAGCGAAGCAGAGACCTGCGGGAACGTGTTCACCGCCACACCGTTGGTGTTGATCGGGAATGTGAACGACGTTTGACCTGCCGGAACGAGAATCTGATTGTTCGTCGCCGACGGGAACGAGAGGAGCGAAGGAGTATCTGTAGATACATCAATCGGTGCACCACCTGCAGGAGCAGGTCGGGACAGAGTGATTCGTCCGCTGATTTGATTGCCGCCTACCGTAAGCGCTGGCTGAAGAGTGAACTCTTGGAGCCAAGGGATAACGGTGAAGTTAGCAACCTGGAAGCTACCTTGGTAGTTACCAAGCACCTGCACCGGCGTGGTGTTGTTGACACCCTTGGTGTAGATGGGCACTGTGACCGTCGTTTGTCCTGCGGGAACGACTACGACCGTAGAGATCAAGTCGGTTACCGGATCAAACGAAGCAGCTTGTGTGGAGTCAAGTGAAACGGTGATGTTCGCGTCGCTAGCCGTTGTCGCAGAAAGCGTCAAGGTTGCGGTCGTGAAGACACCAAGTCCACCTGGCAGAGTCGTCGGGTTCAGCGTTAGGCTCGAAAGCAACGGAGCGTTGTTTCGAATCTTGATGATGAATCCGTCTTTCTGATATCGGATTCCATTGTCCGATCCACCAGGCAAAACTGCTGGGCCGGTGAATGGGCTTTCAAGAAGACCATACAGGGCTCCGTTCGTCCTCGTCAAACCTGCAGCATCAGGTGATGACTTGAATGCATTGGTCGTGATGAAGACTGCGGGAAGTGGCTCAAGTCCAGCTGCTGGATATTGACGCAACATCGGAGCGGAACCAGCTGCGCTAGCCGTTCGGGTGTACGTGCGGAAGCTGTCGGTGGAGCCAAATGCCCACACGTCGCCGGTGTTTTGCTCAACGTAAGGCCCCCAGAGGTGCTCGTCGAGTTTTCCGCCAATCCAGGTACCAAACACAATATTTCCAGCTGCGTCTAGCTGGTTGAGCCAGCCTTCAGTGGTTGGAATCTGAGGTAGATCCGGAACGGAGTAATCCGCGTCAAGAGGATTGATCAGTCGAATGGTTGGAGCAGTTACCCCACTCGGCTCGTTGGGGTCTCCGGGTGGCTGCGGGAACCTCGTGGCATACTCGGCAGTTCCACCCACGTAGGCATTACCCTGTGAGTCAACAGCGATGCCAGAAGGTCGAACGTTGCCATCCGTTCCAAGGTTCTTTGCATAAAGCACCCTGGTGAAGTCTGCAGAGATCTTAACCGCGAAAACATGCGCGTTATTATCGAAGGAAGAGTTAATTCCCAGAACCGACGCGAAGTTGAAAGAACGGGCAATTCCCGTGACGTAGACGCTTTGACTTACGTCTACGGCCAACGTCGACCCAGAGTTATAGGTAGCTCCGGTAACGTCTCGGTCAACACCACCCGCGCTGTCATCATTGTCTCCACCAAGCAGGGTTGAGAACAACATGGTGCCGTTTGGTGAATATTTCCGAACGTAGATGTCGGTTTCCTTGAGCAACCGACCACCAGGATAGGAATTCGGAGTTGTGATCCAAACACCTGGGTTGACGGACGTATCGACCTGACCATAGGAATTCTGCGGATTGGAAGGTCGAACCTGACCAGCAACATACATGTTGCCGTCCCTGTCGAACTGGAATCCACGGAGATCGGCGGTCGCGATTGCGTTTTGCGCGCCAACATACTGCGAAGCCGTGGCATCGACAGTGAAAACCTGAGTTGACACTTCGTACGCGACCTTGATCATGTACGACTTCTTAGCAGAAGAGAAGGTGCCGTTCGGAACTTCGCCGACTGGGAAGGCGGCGTTTGTGTCACCTGCGATTCCGATGACGACGGGGTTCGCGAGGAGTGGGTTGATCGCAGGAAGAACTGCGAACCCACCAATGGTCTCTGTTCCATTTCCACCCAGCATAATCGTGGATGTCGGAAGCGGATCTAGAATCTTCGTGTCACTCTTTCTGAAGAGCGTGATGAAGATGTTAGTACCTGCACCCTTGGTATTCCCAGGGAAATCGGCTGATTGCGTTGTACCTGCAATCCATACGTTTCCAAGGGAGTCAACCTGAATTCCCTGGCCGGTATCGTTAGCCGATCCGCCGAGGAACGCCGCGTAAACGTGGCGGTAATTCGCTCCATCAAACTTGGTGACGTAGGCATCTTGAGCCTGAACGTTCATCGAGTATGGACCGATGGTTGCGGGGAACTGGCTAGCTTGAGTGGTACCCGTCAGGTAAACACTACCAGCGCCGTCTGTGGTGAGGGCTCGAACTTCATCGTAGCCGTTATCTCCACCGTAATAAGATCCGTAGACAACCGGGTCAATAACGAGTGCCTTTGAAGCATCGTATTTGCCCAGTTCGATCTTGACTTCGTCCGCGCCAACCTGCTTAAAGGAGGCAGCGACCTGCTTCTTTTTGCCACCGATTGTTTGATAAGCAAACAAATTGGTGTGCTGAACCGGACCAAGTTGAGTTCCAACTGTGATGGTCCCCCCGCTCGCTTTGATCGAATTTGCACCCGCAAACTTCATCGTGATGTTCGATGGGTTCGCGTTTGGCGCGACGATCAAGTCGTATCGGTTCGACCCGTTTTCTGTGTACGCACGAAGATCGACGCCGGAATAGAGGCCAAGCCCCATCACTTCGGCAAATCGCCCGGATCGACCAATGACGCCATTTCCGCGTACATAGTCGGTGCGAACATCATCTGGAGAGACTCCGACAAACTTCATCGACTTACCGCCGACGAAGGACATTTGAACAACCTGACCTTTCCGAAGACTATCCTTGCCAGCAACGGACTTGTAATGATCGAATCTAACACCCTTTTCAGTGAGCCACAGGTCAACTCCTCTGCCGCGAGCGATAAAGCGCGCGTCGGAAGACCACTGGCCGGCGTTTTCTTCGAACTTACGGGCGAATGTTTCCATGCCCTTCTTGACCAGCGCCATTTTGTCGCTGTCAAGTTTTCCGTTTACTGCTTTGGTTTGGTCTGCCGGAAACGCCA
This sequence comes from Fimbriimonadales bacterium, assembly GCA_038222255.1. Taxonomy (GTDB): domain Bacteria; phylum Armatimonadota; class Fimbriimonadia; order Fimbriimonadales; family Fimbriimonadaceae; genus Fimbriimonas. The sequence continues at coordinate 8,600 of JBBRHU010000017.1, forward strand.
TGATCGCCAAGCTGGCCAAAAGACCAAGCGACCCCACGCTTCTGATGCAATTCCTTTTCAAGAGCACTAAGACACCTCTAAATATCCGTCAAACCCTTGGAGTTCGCGACGCGAAGATGATTCCCGCTGTCTCAAACACCAAGCACACAGAAAAAGACTTCTCCTCTTCTATGCGTGCTCATTATAGATCAACTGACCCATTCGTGCCACGGTTTGACGCTAAGTGTTTGACGCAGTTAAGACCCTGCTTGATTCAGATAAGGCGGTAAAAATGCGAAAAAGAGTGGTTGAGCGGTTAACTCGTCGATTTACCGGCAAATTCGGTCGGCGTCCATCCAATGATCTATAACAGTTCATGATTTTCAAATGGTTCAAGAATTCGGTTCCAAGGCAGTTGTCCACTTGGGAATCTGCGTGGAAAAAACTCGGCTATTTCGCTGTAAGCGTTCCTCGAATCTACACGCTTTCTCCAGGAAGTAAAGAGTCGACTCTGCTTGAGAGTGAGCTTGAACGATGCGAACGTTTGCTCCTTCAGGCAGAAACACCGAGGGACTTGGACCGGGCGGGCGTGGTGCTACAAGATGTAACCGAGCGTCATGCAAAAGCCCAGCAGCAGCAAGTTGACACACTGATCGACGGGCTAAGCAATTCAATTCGCCTTCTTGTGAGCCAAATTTCGGACACTGCGGAAAAGAATGAATCCTCGCTGGACGATCTCGCGACGGTCGAGAGTCGCCTACGGCAGGCAACCGAAGCTCCAAGTCTTGACCAGACAAAAGTGCTTCTCTCGGATGCGATTCGATCTGTAGGTCGAGTCGTAGAACGCCAGGTCCAAGTTTTTGAAAACCTGAGAGAGCGTTCCGAGGCGGCAAAGAACTTCTTGACACAGGAACTCGAACGAGCAGAAGAACAAGGGCGGACCGACGCGCTGACTCGAATCGGAAACCGCGTTTCGTTTGACTTCTACTCCGCAGGCATCCAGTCCAAAGTTCAGTCCGGTGAGGGGCCGTACTCCGTCGCAACGTTTGACCTCGATGGCTTTAAGCAGATTAATGACGAGTTCGGCCATGCAGTCGGCGACGAGGCATTGCTTTCGTTTGCGGAACGGCTGAGACAGGCCCTCGGCGAAAGAGCGTTCCTGGCCCGGTTTGGAGGTGACGAATTCGTTGCGATTGCTGCATTGGAAGAGGAAACGCTTGCCGGCCGATGTCGCCGACTTTCAGAGAGCATGGATAAACGCCCGACGTCGCTAGTTTCTCAAGGAAAGGCGTTCGTTGTCAGCCTCGGTGCGAGCTTTGGGGTGAGTTTGCTCGAAACTAACCGGACACTTTCCGAATCAATGAGCCTGGCCGACCAAAAGATGTACGCACACAAACGACTTCGAAAAGAAAAGCCGAAAGCTGCTTAGTTTTTTCGGCTTTCTTCGATAACCATCAGTGCTTCAAGGTTACGGTTTGCACTTCGGATTCTTTGGCACAGCACTCTACTTAGGTTAAGAAGTGCACGTAGGGCGAGTTCTGGCTGAGCAGCCAGAGCCGCCCGTAGTTCCTGCGATGGCAGGATAACGACTTTTGTGCTGCCCTCGCTTACAACGCGAGCTGACCGGGGCCGATCGTCAAGAAATGAGATCTCTCCCATTGGCATCCCTGGTCGAACAATGCCAATCGGCTCGTCGGTAACGTTGACGATCTTCGCGGCGCCTTCTGCAAGGATCATCAGGTCTCGAGAACTATCCTCCAAACCCATGATTTCGTCGCCGTCCTCGAAGGTTCGCAGCACTGCGATTGCGCCAATGAGGTCAACTTGCTCATCGGTAAACCCGTTCGCTAGGTAGCTATTTCTGAGTGCGTCGCGAGCAGTCATCGTCGTTGCGTCAAATGGTACCTCTGAATATGGGTTTTGTTCAAAAAGAGGCATCTTCGGGCCTTGGTCAAGAAAGGATATCATTTGTTCGTGGAAGCAATCGACATCATTTCATACGTTTCAAAGGAATTAACCGAATCGGTTACGGCATACAAAAAGGACCTTCGGGCCCTTCCCGCTTCGGCGTTGGCGAATTCTCCAGGGGGAAGCGCAAGGTCTCCATACGATTTCACCTATGAAGTGGTCGTTGTCAATGAACGCGCAGCAAAGCGACTGACGGGCGAAGACCCAGGTCCATGGCCCTACACGTCGTGGGTTACTGCCCCAGACGAGTGGCAGGATATCGACAGGCTTTGTGCTGCACTAGATGACACTGCAACTATTCTGATCGACGGGATGGGCAACGAGCCATTTCGTAAGGTCTCGGTTGGAGGGGAGGAAAAGGCAGCCTTTCAACTGATCGCCTTCCTAAGCATGCATGTGATGTACCATTCCGCCCAGTTGAACATGATCCAGGCCATGCTGGGTGACGACGTGATGCACTGGATGGAAGACTAAACTCGGTCAGCGCGTTGGCGGGCGACTACAACAAAGTCGCCCCCCATCGCTGCAGATTTGCTGATGAAGTAAGTCGGCTCGTACCCCGATTCCGCATGCGCCTTTGCGTATCGCATGTCTGCTAGATCAAAGTGGAGCGTCTCTCCATTCTCCAATTTAAGCGGACCGTGCTCAACCGGACTCCCGATTTCTGCGAAGGTCACCTGATAGATATTGGGCCGAATCTGGTTCATCTGATCTCTTTCAATGTACCCGGCATCATCCGTAGAGCGGGCCGTAGTTCGAGCAGGCTCGGAAATCGGCTCCCACCGAATCCATGCCACTCCCAAATCGGTGCCAAGCGGAAGGTCGAAAGACACTTTCTTCTGCGACGTTGTGCATCTCCACCGGAATTCGCAACATCGCGCACAGCGTAATCAAATCTGAGCCAATGTGACCAGCAGAAATTGCTCCGTGGTTTGCGCCCCAGTGAGACATCACCGTGTAAGGGTCTTTGAATGCGCCGTGCCCGGTTGTCCGAGGGACAAACCAAGTGGTGGGCCACGTTTCGTTCGTTCGAGCGTCAAGCACATCATGCATATCCGGCGGCAGCGAGATTGTCATCCCTTCAGCGATCTGCATCACTGGACCGAGACCCTTCACCAAGTTGATTCGGAACATGGTGACCGGCATTCCCCCGCGGGTCGTAAAGTCAGTGCTCCATCCTCCGCCCGGGAAATACTCAAGGACGCTGGGACACCAAAGCGTGTGTTGGAGCGCATCGTTCGCTTCGGCAACAGTAACATCCCACCAAGGCTTCACCGATGGGCGGCCGTCAACGGCCTGCTGCCCGGTCCAGTCGATTGGAGATGGTCCGCTATTGATGAGGTGAAGGAACCCGTGCTCACCTGGGCCAGTCAGTTCCCTGCCAGTTACGCGAGCCACAGCCCGAGCCGACCAGTAGGTCCGAACATCCGAAAACATTTGAGCAGAACCTGTCAGAAGGTGACCCAACAACATCGACGCACCGTTGAGAGAGTCGTTCTCGGTTGCGACGACAAATGGTTGTCGCACTCCGTTCCAGTCGACCGACGAGCAAAGGATGGCCTCTAGAAAGTCCCCGTTCGGAAAATGGTCGCTCCACTGGCGTTGCCCCTGGAACCCTGACGCGATAGCGTTGTGCCCCAGCGCCTGTTCACGGTATCCCAACTCAGCCAACTTAGGATTCCCGACCATCAGGTCTCTCGCGATCAGGGCCATCTTGATGCTGGTAGCCCAGTCCTCGTCTTTCTGATCGCGAGTGCGCTGTACGTTGTTTAGGTCTTTGCCTTCCTTGCAGTGCTGGCGAGTCCACGTGAGCGCGCGATTAAATTCCTCGTGGTCGAATGTGCCTTTTTGAAGCCGACCGACAAATTCGGTCATGTCGATTGTCTCGGTTCGCATTCCGAGATAGCTCTGCCAAAAATCTTGGTCAACGATCGAGCCGGCAATGCCCATACTGACGCCGCCCATCGCAAGGTAGCTCTTGCCCTTCATTCTGGCGACGGCGATTCCAGCGCGAACAAACCTGAGGAGCTTCTCGACAACATCGGCAGGGATTTGGGAATCGCCGAGGTCCTGCACGTCTTGTCCATAGATCCCGAAACATGGCAGCCCCTTCTGGTTGTGGCCTGCAAGGGTGGCCGCCAAATAGACTGCCCCAGGTCGATCGGTGCCATTGAATCCCCAGATCGCCTTGGGAATTTCGGGATCCATGTCCATGGTTTCGCTGCCGTAGCACCAACAGGGGGTGACGGTCAGCGACAGACCCACTCCCTCGCGACGAAACTTATCTGCACAATCGGCACCTTCCGCCACACCACCAATGCAGGTGTCTGCGATTACGCACTCTACGGGGAGCCCGCAAGCGTGCTTTAGGGTCGTGCTGATCAGGCGTGCGACCTCTTGGGCCATCCCCATCGTCACGTCCTCCAGTGACTCTCGAATCCCGCCATATCGGCCATCGATTGCTGGTCGGATGCCGACCTTTGGTAGCCCGCCCCGAAGGCGGTTTTGCGGTGGGTTGATGTGTTCAGCCATAGATTGCCTTGCGTGTTCGCTCTAGGTTACTTCGACACGAACCACATTCGCATGACTGTAGACCTGCAACCGCAACTCGGTAAGCTCAATTCATGGCACTGGCGAAGAAGACCGTTCGGGACATCCACGCAGCGGGCAAACGAGTTCTGGTTCGATGCGATTTTAACGTTCCCCTCAAAGGAACAGGTATTACCGATGATCGGAGGATTGTCGAGGCGCTACCAACGATAAAGTTGCTGATCGGACAGGGTGCCAGGGTCATCCTCTGTAGCCACTTGGGTCGACCAAAAGGGGTCACGCCCGAATTCAGTCTTGCGCCAGTGGCGGCCAGGCTTACCGAACTCTTGGGCCAAGAGGTTCCGCTGCTGACGGAGTCCGTTGGAGATGCGGTCAGGACTCGAGTTGACGCGATGACCGATGGGCAAGTCGTGCTCTTAGAGAACGTTCGGTTCCACCCGGAAGAGGAAAAGAATGATCCAGCGTTTGCGGACGCGCTCGCTTCACTTGCGGAGCTTTACGTGAACGATGCGTTCGGCACGGCGCATCGTGCTCACGCAAGCACCGAGGGCGTGGCGCATCGACTGCCTGGTTACGTAGGACTTCTCATCGAGAAAGAGATCGAATATCTCGGCCGGGCGGTTGAGAGCCCTGCCCGCCCGTTCGTCGCAATCATGGGCGGCTCGAAGGTCAAAGACAAAATCGCGCTGATCGATAACCTGTTGCCCAAAGTCGACCGGTTGCTCGTCGGCGGAGGAATGGTCTTCACGTTCCTAAAGGCCCAAGGTTTCGAGATCGGGAAGTCACTCCTCGATGCGACTAGCCTAGAATATGCGGCAACTCTCCTGAAGGAGCATGGCGACAAGATCGTGCTTCCGACCGATATCGTTTGCGCCGCCACCTTGGCCCCCGATGCATCGACTTCAGTGCGGCTCGTCAATGAGCTCCCTGCTGATGAAATTGGTGCTGACATCGGCCCCGCGTCTACGCTTGCATTCGCCGAAATCATCAAGGTCGCCGGAACCGTGCTCTGGAACGGCCCGATGGGTGTCTTCGAGATGGCTCCCTTCGCGGCCGGAACAAAGGGTGTCGCGCTCGCGATGGCTGAGTGTAAGGGCCTTACGATCGTGGGCGGTGGCGACAGTGCTGCTGCTGTCGAGCAGTTCCATGTTGCAGAGAAAATGACTCACGTCAGCACGGGCGGAGGAGCAAGCCTGGAGTTCCTAGAAGGCAAAGAACTTCCGGGCATTGCCGCACTCCAAGACGCCTAGGTGCTCAAAGTCCCTCGGCCGAATTTGAGCTTCGGACGAGGGATCAATCGTTTACTTTCCGTTCTTAAACGGCTTCCCTTTAAGCGCCTCAAAAGCAGCAGCCTGAGGCTTGGTCAGAACCGCCCTCATCGACCCCTCAGTCTCTTGTTGCATCTTCTTAAACTGAGGACCGTATTTGTCTTGAATCACCTTCGTCTCCTTGTCAATCTTGGCTCGGAGATCATTGGCTTCCTTCTCAGTCTTCGGAACGACGCCGTTGTACTTCTTGGCAAGCGGCTCAAAAACTTGCTTCTGGAGCTTCTGATAGCGATCAGCTCCGTTTTGGTAAGCACTCTTGAACTTTTGAATTTGTGCGGCGGACATTCCGATCTTCTTCGCGACCGTCTCGTCCATCAGCGCCGGGAGACCGGCAGCTTGTAACGAAAGCTCGCGCCAACGCCGAACCTGGCTCGGAGTGAGCAAGGCGATGATCTTTGTTTTGAGCTCGGTATAGAGCCCAAAAGACTTCTTCACGACGTCAGGGTTTGTTGGGTCTTGTCCCTTCTTTTGGGCAAGCTCCATGAGGGCTTTCGATTTCTTGCCGTGCTCCTCGCCGTATTGGTTCATCTTCTCACGCATCTTCAGCGTGATTCCGACTTCCTTTTGCACTGCCTGTGACTGGAGGATCATGACGTCCACGACCTTCTCGTCAAAGGCATCTGGCTTTTGGGCCATCGCGACGAGGGAAAGCCCCAGTCCAACTCCGATCAACAATATGCGCTTCATGCTCTTAATCCCATTCCAAAGGCTTGCTCCACCTCAATTTCACCTGCCACCAGGCCTTTGCGAACTGCCCTTACAAACGTTTCAGTCGGATTCACGTGTTGCACCAAATAGACCGGAATGCTCATATTCCCACTTGCAACTTGCACAATTACCTGGTAATCGCCGGGATGGTCGTCCACAAGTCGCTTCAGTTCGGATACCTGGGAGGTGGTTGCACGCCGCACCAGGATCGTCACGGTTCCGGCTGCACTACTTGGACCGTCGAAGCCGAGTTCGAGTGAGCCCTCAAGTGGCTTCACATCGTCCACCCGAACTTCCACTAACTTTTCGCCGCGCATTTCGCGATGGCTAAGGTAGCCAGTGACTTGAACGACCGAATCTTTCTGCAAGACATCGCGTAGCTTTTCGTAGGTTGCAGGAAACACGGTCAACCCAATCTGACCGCTAAAATCTTCAAGCGTGAGCGAGGCCATGCGCTTCCCCTCCGCCTTAGTCACAATCGTCTTCATCTTGGCGATGACGCCGGCCAGTCGCAAGAACGCACCATCGTCTGCCTCGAGGGCCGTTGCGCAGCTGTGTGTGGAGTTTTGGCCAATCGTGCGTTCGAGCCCGCGCAACGGGTGGTCCGAGACGTAGATCCCCATCACCTCTTTCTCCATCGCCAGAGTTTCGGATCGCGTTGCACGATCGGTTTCGGGAAGCATGGGGTAGCTCGCAGAAGCCGGGCCATCTCCTTCCCCGAAGAGTGAGTCTTGCCCAGCCAACTTCGCCCGATGCTGCATTTCCGCAAACTGCAACGCTCCTTCGACGTGAGCGAGGAGTTTGTTTCGATTGATATCGATGCTGTCCAGGGCACCTGCACGAATTAGGGCCTCGACCGCGGTGCGATTTATTCCTGCGGCCTTATTCCGCTCGCAGAATTCATAGAGATGGGCGTAGCGACCATTCTCCTCTCGATCGACAAGCATCGCATCAACGATGCCTTCGCCGACGCCCTTGATTGCAACCATCCCAAACCGAATTCCTCTCGCACCCTTTTCGTTGAGCACTTCAATCTGGAAGTCGGGGCCCGAGCAGTTGACATCGGGAGGAAGCACCGGAATCTTTTGTCTACGACATTCCTCGATGAAGGTCGTAACTCGGTCTTCTTTCGCCAGGTACACACTCAGCAGCCCGGCCATATATTCGACCGGGAAGTTTGCCTTTAAATAGGCAGTTTGATAAGCAAGGATCGAATAGCAGACTGCATGGGCTTTATTAAAAGCGTAGCCAGCGAACGGGAGCAGCAATTCCCAGACTCTCTCGGAAGTCGATGCTGCGACACCGTTCGCCTCGGCACCCGCGACAAACTCGACCTTCATCTCGCCCATCGCCACGGCATCTTTCTTACCCATCGCTCGACGAAGGACGTCTGCTTTTCCGAGGCTAAAGCCTGCAAGTGCCTGGACAAGCTTGAGAACCTGGTCTTGGTAAACGATGATTCCGTATGTCTCTTCGAGAATCGGCCGCATCTTTTCGTCGAGATATTCAGGCTGGATTTTGCCGAACTTGGTATCGATAAACTTTGGAATGTGCTCCATCGGGCCGGGCCGATAAAGCGCTACCATCGCCGCAAGCTCGCGCACGTTCGCTGGTTTGAGTTGTTGAACCCAACGAGTCATTCCCCCGCCCTCTAACTGAAAAACGCCAATGGTTTCTCCTCGACCCAGCATCTCGTACGTCTTTGGGTCGTCTTCGGGAATGTGGCTGATCTGGAACGGCTCGTTAATCAGGTCGCCAGTTTGCTTTCTAAATCGATTAATGTTCTCGACGCAACGTGCAAGAACGGTAAGGTTGGACAGTCCAAGAAAGTCCATCTTGAGCAATCCGATCTTTTCAAGAATGCCCATCTCGTAAGCTGTCACGGTTTGGCCATCACTCCCACGAGTAAGTGGAACGTATTCCACGAGCGGTTCACGTGAGATGACCACGCCGGCAGCGTGAACTCCAGCGTTGCGAGCCATGCCTTCGACCGATTTAGCGGTGTCAAAAAGCGATTTGTAACGATTGTCGCTCTCGATGATCTCTCGAAACTCAGTTAGCTCCTTGTAGGCTCGATCAAGATTCCAACCAGGGAGGGTAGGGATTGTCTTGCAGATTCGATCTGTCTCTTGGGGCGAATATCCCATTACTCGTCCCGAATCCTTGATCGCAGCCTTCGCACCAAGAGTTCCAAACGTGACGATCTGCGCAACGTGGTCTTTACCGAATCGCTCGGTCACGTATTGAATGACCTCGTCACGCCGCGCATCTTCGAAGTCCATGTCGATATCCGGCATGGAGATGCGCTCGGGGTTCAAGAACCGCTCAAATGTTAGGTCGTATTCGATGGGGTCAACGTCGGTAATGCCGACGCAGTAGCTGACGAGTGAGCCAGCCGCCGAACCACGCACGCCGAAGTAAATGCCCTTCTTTCGGGAGACCTCAGCGAACTCTTTCACGAGCAGAAAGTAGTCGGCATAACCCGTTGTCTCGATAACGCTAAGCTCGTATTCCAGCCTTTCGAGGCTTTGCTCAGGGATCTTCGAGCGATTTTGGAGGCCCTTAGCGGCGAGTTCGCGCAGGTACCCCATCGAAGTCATTCCTGCGGGCAGGTCGGGTTCTGGCATTGGAGCGCGGCTTTTGTCGAGTTCGACATTGCACATCTCCGCAACCATGTTGGTATTTTCGATCGCCTCTGGATAGTGCGCGAACAGCGTCGACATCTCCTGCTGAGATTTGAGATAGAACTCTTCTGTCTCAAACTTCATCCGCTTGGTGTCGGCGACATTTGCTCCCGTTTGGATGCAAAGCAAAACATCGTGCGGCTTGGCATCGCCTTTACACATGTAGTGGGCGTCGTTTGTCGCGATCAACGGCAGGCGGAGTTCGCGAGCGATCTTTACGAGAGACGCTTCGATCTCACGTTGAGGTGCCAGGCCGTGGTCTTGGAGTTCGATAAAGTAGTTGCCTTCGCCAAAGATCTCGGCGTACATGCCTGCGATGTACTGAGCCTTGGTGTAGTCACCTTTCATGAGCTCTTGACAGACTTCACTCCCCAGGCACGCACTCGTTCCGATCAGACCCTTACTGTGAGCGCGAAGGATTTCGTGGTCGATTCTGGGCTTGTAGTAGTAACCCTCGAGCGCGGCAATGGAGGAAAGCTTGCAAAGGTTTCGATAGCCCTCAAGGTCCTTCGCGAGAAGGAGCAGGTGGAAGTATTCGTTATCCGCCCGACCGCCGCGTTTGTGGATTCCTTGCGGGGCAACATAGGCTTCGACGCCAAGGAGGGGCTTGATTCCAGCCTTCTTGCACTCCAGATAGAACTCCATGACCCCGAACATGACACCGTGGTCGCTGATCGCGAGCGCTTCCATTCCCATGGACTTGGCGTATTTGACCATGTCTGGGATGCGGTTGGCTCCGTCAAGAAGGGAATATTCTGTGTGATTGTGAAGGTGGCAAAACTGTGGGGTCATACGACTCGGAACACGCTTCTATTCTGACGGCCCAACCCCGGCGTTTGACGCAAGAATCTACGAGTCCCGAAGGAACGGGAGGTCAACCGACTTCGACGCCCAGGGCAGCGATGACCTCTTCGGTCGTGAGCGAGCGGTGGCCGCTTCCTTCGACATAGAATGCCGCGGTAGCATTCCCCGCCCATTGGCCGACCCGAGCTGAGAGAACATTCCAACGTTGCTCGGCGATCATCTTCGCAAATCGATATGCAACCCCTCGACCACGAGGAGACCTGAACTCCAAGATTCCCGGACTTCCAGGAACGTACAGATACGAGAAGACATCTTGCCGACGTGCAGGATCCTTGCCATGCTTTTGTAGCACAGCCGAAACATCTGTCTTCCCGTCCAACACGCTTAATATGGCGGCGCTGACATGCTTGCAAGTGGCGGGCGGGACGGGGCGACCTCCGAAGTGAAGCGTGAAAACGTCAATCGCGACCGCCGGTTCGGAGTTGGTGGTCGCCGCGCGAATGCCGACCACGCTTAGGTCGTGAGCATAGATTACGCCCAGCAACCGGCTGAGAACGCCAGGAGAGTCCAGCGTGCAAACGGTGAAGTCTGTAGCTCCAACGTCGGGGCGATGAAAGAGTTCGACCGTCGATTCTCCTCGTGCCGCCTTCTCTGCAAATTCAAAGTGAAGCTGGACGAGGTCTGGCGACGTCGACATGACGTAGTGGGCAGGCAGCGTCTCGACGAATTTTTGAAGCGAAGCTTCATCGGTTTGGACTCCCCGAAGTTGCCGCATGAGCCTACGGCGATAGACAGCTGGGTCAGCCACAAGTTCGCTATCACTGAGCAAACGGCTCAGCGTCCGCTCGTAAAGTTCCCGAAGGAAACCGAGAAGGGCTGG
>JBBRHU010000018.1:0-18369 GCA_038222255.1 Fimbriimonadales bacterium
TCTCGACTGTCACCTCAACGGTGGATGGATCGATGCCAGGCAACGCGGCCCGGACCCAGAGTCGGTTTTCCATATCGATTACCTCAATTTGCAAATGACACGTTGCAGCCAAATGCGGGCGCTGGGCAGAGCCGAAGAGTCGGTCCAAAGCTTCTTCCATTGTTCGCATGTCGTGTACGAGTGTTCTCATGGTTATCATTTCCTCTTGAAGTGGCATTCATTGATGCCTTCAATAGCTTATAACGTGATACTCATAGGCTCAAGTTCCATTTTTTTTTAGACTTCGCAGAATTTTTTCGACGAAAAGGGCCTTGCCCGGTAGCGTTACGGGGCAAGGTGGAGGGGCTAACTCTTCTTCTGATCGAGGCTCAGATTGAGCTGGAGCACATTCACGGTTGGATCTCCGAAGATCCCGATGAACGCCTTTTCTGTGTGGGCACTGACCAATTCGCGAACCGCTTCCTCGGTCATCCTTCGTGCTTTCGCAACGCGAGCAACCTGCAGGTCCGCGTTCCTCGGGGAAATATGCGGGTCAAGTCCAGATGCCGAGCGGGTGACGGCGTCGGAAGGCAGCACGACATCATTGGCGATGCCGTTCTCCTTTCGATAGTCCGCGACGAGCTTCTTCATTCCGTCGAAGCCTTCTTCGCCTTCAATCAGCTTCTTTGAAGTTGGGCCGAGGTTCGTGCCGGAGGAGTTCGCAGCGTCATATCCACTTCCGGCCGCCGATGGTCGAGGGTGGAAGTATTCGGGTTTAGCAAACTGCTGGCCGATCAGAGAACTACCAACGATTTGGCCCTGGGCATTCTTCACCATCGAACCATTCGCTTGGGTGGGGATGAGAGCTTGCGAGAGTCCCCAGATGAGCGCGGGGAACGCAAATCCGGTGACGATCACAAAGAACAGCGTGAGTACAAGTGCAGGTCGAAGTAGTTTCATGCGAGCCTCAGGGCGACGAGGATCTTGTCAATGATCCAGATGAACGGGAACGGGATGATCACACCGACCACGCCGTAGAGCAATAGATTTCGGCGCAACACCTTGGCCGCGCTCATTGGCTTGTAGCCAACTCCACGCAATGCAAGGGGGATAAGCGCGACGATGATCAGAGCATTAAAGATCACCGCCGCCAACACCGCCGACTTAGGGTTGGAGAGGAAGTTCAACTTCTGGAGCTCTGGATAGGTCACGATGAACATCGCGGGGATGATCGCGAAGTACTTCGCAATGTCGTTCGCAATGCTAAAGGTGGTGAGCGCACCTCGGGTCATCAGTAGCTGTTTGCCGATCTCCACGACCTCGATCAACTTCGTCGGGTTGCTGTCGAGATCGACCATGTTCCCGGCTTCTTTTGCTGCCTGAGTGCCCGTGTTCATGGCGACTCCAACGTCGGCCTGAGCCAGAGCTGGCGCGTCGTTGGTCCCATCTCCCGTCATTGCGACTAGACGGCCGCCACCCTGTTCTTGGCGAATATAAGCCAGTTTCATCTCGGGTGTTGCTTCAGCGATGAAGTCATCCACACCAGCCTCAGCGGCGATAGATGCTGCGGTCAAGGGGTTGTCACCGGTGATCATCACCGTCTTGATGCCCATCGCCCTTAGTTGCGCGAACCGCTGCTTCATGCCGCCTTTCACGATGTCTTTCAACTGAACGACACCGAGTACTCGAGAGCCGTCGGCTACGACGAGTGGGGTAGATCCTTCTCGGGCAACCCGCTCGGAGGATTGGAGCACTTCGGGGGGAACGGTCCCGCCGGCCGCCTCAACGTACTTCCGAATCGAATCTGCAGCTCCTTTTCGTATCGCTCGGCCCTCGAAGTTGATTCCGCTCATCCGCGTTTGTGCGGTGAACTCGATGAACTCGACCTTTGAGTGATCCATGTCGTGCTCGCGAATGTTGAAGAGTTCCTTTGCAAGAACCACAATGCTTCTGCCCTCTGGGGTCTCATCTGCGAGCGAAGAAAGCTGGGCCGCTTCGGCCAGTTCCTGAGCTTGCACTCCAGGTGCAGGATGAAACGCACTCGCTTGGCGGTTTCCAAGAGTGATCGTGCCAGTCTTGTCGAGCAGAAGCGTGTTGACGTCTCCTGCCGCTTCGACGGCTTTACCTGACATCGCGAGAACGTTGTGCTGCATGACACGGTCCATTCCAGCGATGCCGATTGCACTGAGCAACCCGCCAATCGTCGTCGGGATGAGGCAGACCAAGAGCGCGACCATGACCGGAATCGTGGGGATTGCGCCTTGACCTGACTGGTCGATCGCAAATTTGGCGAACGGCAGCAGGGTCACGGTGGCAAACAAGAACACGAGCGTCAGTCCGCTGAGCAGGATTGACAGCGCGATTTCGTTCGGGGTTTTCTGTCGCTTCGCACCTTCAACCAGCGAGATCATTCGGTCGAGGAAAGAGTTGCCTGGATCTTGGGTGACACGGACAAGGATGCGGTCGCTCAGCACTTTCGTGCCGCCAGTGACGGCAGAGCGGTCGCCGCCAGATTCACGAATAACCGGAGCAGACTCACCGGTGATCGCACTCTCATCGACGGATGCGATTCCTTCAATCACCTCTCCATCGGCGGGAATCACGTCGCCCGCTTCGCAGACGACAACATCACCTTTCGAAAGGATGGGCGCAGGAACGAGCTTTTCTTTACCGTCTGGAAGCCTGAGACGCGCTTCCATTGTGGTCCTCGCCTTGCGAAGAGTGTCAGCCTGAGCCTTTCCTCTTCCCTCAGCGATCGCCTCCGCGAAGTTGCTGAAGAGCACCGTGAACCAGAGCCACAGAGCAAGCTGCCCCGTGAACATGGCTTCGCTCGGCCTGGACGCGATGTCTCGGATGAAGAACACGGTGGTGACTGCGCTTCCGACGAGCACCACAAACATGACCGGATTCTTTGCGACAAGCCTAGGATCCAGCTTGAGGAAAGCTTCTTTGAGCGCGCGCTTGACGAGTTCGGGTTGCAACAGCGATGAAGACTTTCGATTTGAGGAGCTCATGTTATTTGCCTCCCATGTTGCTTAATTGAAGATGCTCAACGACTGGCCCAAGCGCAAGCGCGGGGAAGAAGGTGAGGGCCCCAACGATGACGACGACGCCGACAAGCAGCATCGCGAACGTGCTCGAGTCGGTCGGGAAGGTTCCAGCCGAATTTGGCGTCACCTTCTTCTTGGCCATGTGTCCAGCAATCGCCAGCACAGGCAGGATCACGAAGAACCGACCTACAAGCATCGCGATTCCAATCAGAGTGTTGTAGAGAGGAGTGTTGACGGTGATTCCAGCAAAGGCAGAACCGTTGTTTCCTGTCGCAGATGCAAACGTATAGAGAATTTCCCCAAAGCCGTGCGCTCCAGAGTTGTTCAAGTTGCCGGTCATTGGACCGTAAGCGGTGACGGCTCCGCCATAAGCGTCTCCGGGGAATGTGTTCAGAGCGGCCATGACTCCTTCTTTTGGAATCTGGAGCACGCTTGCGAGAGCAGCAAAGCCGAGGATGCTAGCCGCCATCGCGAGGACGGCGACCATCGCCATCTGCACTTCAAACCGGCCTATCTTCTTACCGAGATATTCGGGAGTGCGTCCGACCATCAGTCCGGCTATGAAGACGGACAGGATCGCGAAGATCAGCATTCCGTACAGTCCAGCACCGACGCCGCCGAAGATCACCTCGCCAGACAGGATGTTGAACATCGGCACAAGGCCGCCGATCGGTGTGAAAGAGTCGTGCATCGAATTGACTGCTCCGCAACTCGCACCTGTGGTGATGCTTGCGAACAGTGTTGAACCAGCGATCCCGAACCGGGTTTCTTTGCCTTCCATGTTCGCGACCTCGACGCCGAGCTTGGCAAACTGCGGATTTCCTGCAGTTTCCGCCCAGGTTCCGACGAACGCACCCACGAGGAAGAGCGTGGACATCGCGGCAAATATTGCCCAACCTTGGCGGACGTTGCCAACCGCCTTGCCAAACATGTAGGTGAGTCCAGCGGGAATCAGGAAGATCAAGATCTTCGTGAAGAGGTCAGCGAACGGGGTTGGGTTCTCGAACGGATGAGCAGAGTTCGCGTTGAAGAATCCGCCGCCGTTTGTTCCAAGCTGCTTGATGATCTCTTGCGAGGCCACGGGGCCAAGGGCGATGTTCTGCTTGACTCCTTCGACAGTGGTGATTGACTGGTTTGGTGAGAAGTTCTGAGGAACTCCGCTTGCGACATAAACCAATGCGCCTGCGATGCAGATCGGAAGGAAGATGTAGAGCGTTCCACGAACGACGTCGGCCCAAAAGTTTCCGATCCCATTCATTTCCCGTCGCGCGAGACCGCGGATGAGGGCAACTGCTACGGCGAGTCCAACTGCTGCCGATGCCCAGTTGTGGATCGCAAGCGACACCATGTTGCTAAAGGTGCTTAGCGTGAGTTCGGGTGAGTACGACTGCCAGTTCGTATTGGTCATGAATGAGGCGGCCGCATTGAAAGCCAGATGCTCGGGCATCTGCTTCGGACCAAAGCCTTGCGAATTCAGCGGCAGGACGCCCTGAAGTCGAAGCAGCCCGTAGGTGAGCAACATCGAGACGAGGCTAAAGGCAAGAACGCTGAAGGCGTATTGCTTCCAGTTCTGATCTTCTTCGGGCTTAACGCCGAGCATCCGATAGATCATTCGCTCGAAGCCGCCGAGGATCTTCGAAAGGAAAAACGAGTCGCCCATGAAGACCTTGTGCAAGTACAGTCCGACGGGCTTGGTTAGGGCCAACAGGATGAGGAAGTACAGGACGATTTGAAAAATAGCGGTAGGTGCCATCTAAAACTTCTCCGGTTTGAGGAGTGCGTAGGTGAGGTATCCGGCCAGCATGATGCAGAGGACACCGAGAACTGCGAGTTCACTCATCGCCGACTCCACTTCGAAGCTTGTGAAGCCCGGTGGTAAGTGCGGCAAGAAGGCCGAACATTCCGAGAGTGATAATTACGAACAGTAGATCATTCATTGCAATTCAGAATCGGAAGGAGACTCCTCCTTGGAGAAACCAGCCGTCACGACCCTGGTTCAGTCCAGTTCCGAGACGAAGATCAAGTTGAGTGTTCAGATTGAGAAGCTGGGTGACGGCAAGGCTGCAGTAGGAACCGGTGCCGAGTCCGCGACCGACGTGGTCCACAACCCACGCTTCGGCGGTGAGCGAGGTTGGTGCACTCAGGGAGTGCGAATATGTCAGGCTGACTGCCCCTTGGGCAAACCTTTGAGCTCCAGCGCCCTGTTGAGCGATCGCGAAATTCCCGCCTAGGGTGTCAGCGCCAATCGGCGTGGACCATGCGATTTTCGCGGTCAGGTTCCAGATATTCGCTCGGAGCGGGGAAGCACCCACGGGGAAAGTCGATGAGCCGATGAAGGTGATCTCCCCGCGCTTGCCGGTTGCCTCTTGAAGTCGAAATTTGAATCCGATTGACGGGTCAAGGAAACCAGTGAGGTTCCCAGGCGCATATCCGTAGGTGAGTCCGAGAATGCGAAGTTCTGCTCGGCTCCCGAGTCCTCTGCGAAGGACTAGATCACCAACCGAAGTGGTGGGTTGTCCGCCGACGTAAGTGCGAAAAAAGCCGGTCTCGATTTGCCAGACTCTGTCCGGCACGACGAATGAGCCGTCGGAGAAACCCGGGCGATCAGTGGATATCGGTGATCGGCCCTGGGCTGCGGCTATGGTGGGGACACAGAGTGCCGCCCAAAGAATCCATTTACACATGCTATGAGCATGCAGGTGCGTAGGTTCAAAGCCGTCTCAAGGATCCCTAGCTAACGCGTCAAGAATGTATCAAGAATCAATTTACTCGGCCCTTAGCCGATATCCGATACCTGTCTCTGTGATGAGGAGACGAGGCTGCGCGGGGTCCGTTTCGATCTTAGTTCTGAGCTGCTGCGAGTACACGCGGAGGTAGTGAAGCTCGTCGGCATACGCTGGCCCCCAGACTTCTCTCAGCAGTTGTGTATGGGTCATCACCTTGCCAACGTTGCGCGCAAGCAAGGCGAGTAGCTTGAATTCTGTCGGGGTCAGGTGGATCTCCGTACCTGCCTTTCGGACGATGTGGCTCGCTAGGTCGACTTCGATATCTTGAACCTGAATCACAGTTTGGGGCGACTGGACTTGAGAATAGCGAAGGGCGGCGCGGATCCTGGCAAAGAGTTCAAGCAGTCCAAATGGCTTGGTGAGATAATCGTTCGCCCCTGCATCTAGCGCCCGCACCTTGTCGATCTCGTCACCTCTAGCGCTTAGGATGATGATGGGGACTTGCGACCACTCGCGAATCCTTCTGGTGACTTCAACTCCATCAATATCCGGTAGCCCGAGGTCGAGCAAAACGACGTTGGGCGATTCAGTTGCTGCGAGGCGCACGCCAGATACCCCGTCCGCAGCATCAATGAGTTCATATTCGACGGGGTCTACGCTCGCGTGCAAGAATCGTCGGATCGCAACTTCGTCGTCAATTACCAGCAGCTTGATCATCCTATTCATGCGGTACCGACGGTTGTTCTGTCGACACCGGTAACCGAAGTTTGAACGATGCCCCTCCGCTCGGGCAGTTTGATGCCGCGACTTCGCCCGAATGCAGGTCCATTACTGCCTTGACGACCGCCAAGCCAAGGCCGTAACCTCCACCAGAAGTGCGGTAACTAGGCGTGAACAAGGCGCCGAGATCGTCGGGGTTGAGCCCGGGGCCGGAGTCTTCAACGGAAATTTCGATGGTGTTTCCGCTCACTTCGGCGAGAAGACGGACGTGATCGTCTGGTCTGGTGTAACGCCCGGCATTTTCCAAGAGGTTTACGAGGGCTTTCTCGATGAGCAGTCCATCTACCTTTAGCAGAGGCAGACCTTGAGCAACCTGAATGTCGACGATCCGAGTCCCGAGGGTTGGCCGTGTGACGCGGACGGAGGAACCCAACAGTTCGTCGACGGTGTGCCACTGAAGGTTCAGTTTGATGGTGCCAGACTGAAATCGCGTCATGTCGAGCAGGTTTTGAATTTGGTGGTTCAGCCGAACAGACTCGCTGTAGATTGTTTCGGCGAGGGCTTTGGTGTCTCCTTGTCCCTGAACCAGCGAACTCGCCGCTCCGGTGATACTCGTGAGCGGAGTTCTCAAGTCGTGCGAAATTGAACTTAGAAGTGTGTTCCTGATCCGTTCAGACTCCGCAAAAACCCTCGCGTCGTTGGTCTCTTTTGCGAGCACGGCACGTTCAAGGGCAAGGCCGAGTGCGTTGACGAAGGTCTCTAGGAGCTGGCGTTGAGCACTATTGCTGAAGGGTCGATTCGGCTTAAACGCGAGCACTCCAACCAGGCTCTTACTTCCTGGAATCGGAAGATAGAGGCCCGCAGCTCCAGGCAAGGTGTCGGTTCCTGCTCCGGCAGGCTCGCCGTGTTGGCCGACCCAATCGATGACGGCCGTTTCGTTGGGCAACTTTTCAAAATCTGAAGTCGAAGCCGCGAGGGCGACAAGCGTCGAGTTTTCTCGCAAGAAGATGGCCACATCGCCATCAAAGACTTCTCGAATTTCCTTTGCCGCAGCTTTGGACATGTCGCGTTTGCCTCGGCCCTGGGCTAGGTGTCGGCTCAGTGAATAGAGGCTGGCGGTCCTGCGCTCACGGTCGCTGGAGGCCTGAACTTGCTCGCGGAGTCGGTGAGTGAGCGTGCTGATAACTAAGCCAACCGTGAGCATGACAAGGAAGAGCAGGATGTACTTGGTGTCGCTCACAGCAAACGTGTAGCGAGGATCGACAAAGCAGAAGTTAAACGATAGAACGCTTAACGCGGCAGCGAAAATCGACTCGGTCCTTGTGCATCGCATCGCCGAGATCGCGACTGCAAGTAGATAGACCATAGCAATATTCGCAAGGCCAAAGGAATGAAAGATCGTGAAGCCAATGAGGGTCGCAAGGGCTGTCATCAGCAGAATGAGTCCGGAGCCTCGAATCGTCCAGATGGCATCTGCTGGCGGCGGCCGCAGGAACACTTTCGACTCACCCGGAACGGAAGTGATGACGTGAACATCGATGTCCCCGCTCCTCCGGACAAGCTCATCAACAACCGAGCCAAAGACAATTTCTTTCCACTTCTTCCGAATCGGCTTGCCGACCAGGATAAGCGTTGCGTTTCGCCGTTGCGCAAACGACACAACCTCGGCGACGATATCGTATCCCCGAAGATTGACGACTTCCATCCCAAGTTTCTCAGCGAGCTGAAGCGCCTCTTGGGCGGTTGCATGTTCCTCGGGAGTTCTCGTGCGCTGGCGATCGCTCTCGACGTAGAGTGCGATCACCTCCGCGTGGGTGCTGGAACCCATTCTTGCCGCTGCTCGAATCACCTTGGTGGCAAGTCGATTTGGAGCGATGCAGACGACCACTCTTTCGCGAGTCGCCCACGCGGTTCGAACTCCTTCTTGAACACGGAGTCGCTGCATTTCTGCATCGACATTATCCGCTGTTCTCCGCAACGCAAGTTCACGGAGGGCCGTCAGGTTGCTCGCTCGGAAAAACCCTTCGAGTGCGTTCTGCACTCGGTCGGGCACGTAAACTTTCCCTTCTTTGAGTCGTTGCTGGAGCTCGGCGGGAGGTAGGTCGATGAGTTCGATGTCGTCGGCTTGGTCGAAGAAGGCGTCGGGAACGGTTTCTTTGACCTTGATTTTGGTGATCTGTGCGACGACCTCGTTCAGGCTTTCAAGGTGTTGAATGTTCACTGCGGTATGAACGTCGATTCCCGCAGCCAAAACTTCTTCGACATCTTGCCACCTCTTTGTGTGTCGCGCACCGACGGCATTGGTGTGGGCTAGTTCATCAATCAACACGAGCGCAGGTTTTCGAGCGAGGATTGAATCGAGGTCGAGTTCCTCGATGATGGTGCCTCGGTATTCGAGTTGGGCGAGGGGGAGCCGCTCTAGCCCTTCGATAAGCGATTCTGTTTCTGGTCTGCCATGAGTCTCAACGAGTCCGATCACGACATCGATTCCTCTCCGGCTCAGGTCGTGCGCGTTGCTGAGCATTGCGAATGTCTTTCCGACACCCGCCGAAGCTCCAAGAAAAATCTTGAGCCGTCCCCGCCCTTCATCCACATGCTGGACGGCCCTTAAAATATCGTCGGGATTGGGCCGCTCATCCATAATCTATTCGGCTTTCGGGAGAAGGAAGCCAATCATCGCAATCTGGCCTTCGTGGTAACTCATGTTCCAGGTGTGAAAGTGGAAGACATCTGCCAGGTTGTATTCGCCGGGCCAAGGCATCTCGACATTGCGACCGAGATCGGCTTCTGGCGCCGATCGGATAAGGGCGGCTAGCTGTTGGGTCGATTCGCGCAGAGCGACAGTGAGTTCGTCGAGCGTGTGTAGCTCCTTACGTGCCTTCATCCACCCTTTGAATCTATCTTGAATATTCTCAAGTTTGTACTCGGTGTAGATATCCCAGAAGAATGTGACGGCGGTTGCGCACTCTCGCAGCTGATCGAGCGCAGATCTGCACCCGTCGCCGGGAACCCAGTCAAGCTTGTCCGAAGGGATCGTGCTCGCGATGTAGATCAAGTTCTCGGTTTGTCGCTCGGCTTGTCGGGCGAGCACTTCCTGGGCTGTCATAGCGCTATTTTGGCTCAACAAACCGGCGCTGGCTAGATCGCGCGACTAATCTTGAGACGATCTTGAAGTAGCGGATACTGAGTTCGACCGACCGGAAGCTCGGTTCCACCAGGAAGTCGAACGGCGTAGGTGTGATTTCCGAGCAGCAAGATCTCTTCGATCAAGCTAAGGTTGACGATGCACGACGAGTGAATTCGCATGAAGAGCGCACCCGGAAGCAGTTGCTCAAGTTCGGTGAGCGTGTAGTTGGTCTTCAGGCTCTCGGTCTTTGTGACAACCATCACATGCTTCTCGCTGGCGAATGCGTGAGTAATCCTTTCTGGAGCGACGAGGCGGATCGATTTCGACATTCTGATCGGTAGCCGACGGACTTCACCTGCGAGTCGCTTGACGACTGCTTCGGCCCTGCGAGACTTGCGGAGGGTGCTGACTTGTGTCCGCACCTTGTTGAGTGATTGCCGCAGTCGAACCTCTCCCACTGGCTTTACCAAATAGTCGGTGACCGCTTCGCCGAACGCTTCGAGTGCGTATTCTGCGTAGCCCGTGACCATGACGACCTGCACGGTGGGGAGGATCGAAACGAAGCTTTTGACCGCTTCGATTCCAGAAACGCCAGAAAGTCGGATATCAAGAAAGACCACATCCGGCTCAAGCTCTTCTGCCATTCCGAGGCCATCTACAACATCGAGGGCTTCGCCGACGACCTCGACGCCTTCAGCATCAAGCATTTGCCGAAGGCGAGCACTCGCGAGCGGTTCGTCATCAACAAGAAGGGCTTTCACACTCATTTCTTCTTCTTACTCCTATTTGCGGGGTCATTGGGGATTAGGAACGCTGCGAGAGTTCCTCGTTTCCTTCTTCGAAATAGCCTAAGCCGGCCCCGGGGACCGTGCAAGAGGCGAAGCTGTGCATCGAGTATTCCCAAACCGTGCATCGGATCTGGCGTTGGTCGCGGGTTTGGTAGTCCAACTCCATCATCGCAGACACACACAAGGCAACCTTCGCGAACCGATCGACTCGTAAGTGTGACATGACCTCCGCCTTTTGCGGCAGTGATTCCGTGCAGGATGGCGTTCTCAACCAGAATCTGTATCGCAAAGGCGGGCACGAGTGGCGTGAGGGTGGGGTCTAGATTCATTTCGAGTTGGAGCCGATCCCCAAAACGCTCTTTCTCAATTCCGACATAGTCTTCAAGCGCGGCGACCTCTTCGCTGAGAGGGATCGCCTTGCTCGTATCGAGTTGCATGGATCGGCGTAAGAGTTGGCCCAATCGAACGGCTGCACTTGAGGCTCGGCTGGGGGCGATATCCGCGAGGGCTGCGATGGTGTTGAGGGAGTTGAACAGAAAGTGCGGTCTGACCCTTGAACGAAGGGCACTCGATTCGGCTTCTGCGGCAAGTCGCCTGGCTTCGACAGCCTCCGTTCTCAATGATTCAGCTTGCTCGCGTAGGTTTGCGTCAACAAACACGAGGCTGATGAGCAACGTGCCGACTGCGTTGGCAGGGACAGTGAGCAAATCTGAGAGGGCAGGACCATGAGGACCAGGCATGACTCGGCTTAACAAGAGAGCAACCGATTGGAGCGCGATCATGAGGCCAGCTGCGACGAGCGCAGGAGAACGTCGGAACCAATTTAGCGTACAGGCGAGGATTCCAACCCCGGCAAACATCAGCGCTTGAATCGCAAATAGGCCGCTTGAATGCGAAAAACCGGTCAACTCAGCGACGAGTAAGAGGACCAAGAAGAGCACGCCCGCGGCAGAGACCGCTTCTACTCCACCGCAAAATGCTGCAGCCCATATTGCGAGAGCGTGAACGGTGTAGGGATATCGGGAATTTGGTGAAAGCACCTCGCTCAGCGAGATGACGCCGAGGATCGCTCCGAGCCAGGTCTTTTGAATCGCGACGGACCCGATCCGGTTGCGAACAAGCAGGAAACTCGCCGCGACAAGCACGGAGGTGTCTTCAACTAGCGAGTTCACATTCAGGCCAGATAATTGCGACACCAAGTTGATTATAGTGAAGACCGCACCTCTAGCCTGTTTGTGTTTTTTGGGTGTTCCATTAACTCAGCACGTATCTGATCGATCTGTCGATTACCTTCGAGGGTCAATAGAAGCGAGTTCCTCAGTTGAGGGCAAAGACCGTTCAACACTTTCCACCACCTTCACGACTTTGTGTTGTGGTCTTGTGATTCCGTTGATTTCCCGCTGGGGGAGAAGCCAGCTGTCGGTCCTTCCAATCATCTTTCCAACCTAGTCGGGAGAGGATCGGATCCTAAGAGACGCCACCTCTGTCTTTTCTTGTGAAGATAAACCTGCACCTCCTTCACAGTTCTTGTTCGCCAAATGACGAACAAACTGTGTGACTCGCGCGCGCTCCAGTTTCAGCTGCTAAGACCAAACTCGGTTCTTGAGGGGCGAGCTAGTCTGTTCGGCCGCGAAGAGCTCCGTTGCCTTGCGCCACTTGCAAGAAAAGGATATCGTCGGATTCAAAGGCGTCTTTGACTCCAGCCCACCGATGGTGCCGTGCCAACGACAGACGGTCCCCGGCGTGCGATAGGCTGGACCTAGGATTAGCATCGGGTAGCGTTGAGATGCTGATGTTTGGGATTTTGGTTGCGATGTCATTGGTGCAGGGTTCAACAACTGGGGCTCCGAGATGTGAAATTCCGGAGTCCGCGAAGCGGCTACTGACCACACGACTGGGAAGCTCGCGTCCCTTAGTGTTTGGACAAACCCACAACAGGCCAACAAGAAGAGTCGAGCCCTTCGACACGGATTGGCTCAAACAGGCGGGCAAACCGGAGCTTGTCGACAAAGCTCGCCCTGGGCAGTTCTTTACCTTTCAGATCGGTCTACTCGCTCGAAAGTTAACACCTGAGATCAGCGTTCAGTTCTCGAATTTAGTCGGCGCGAAAGGCAAGATTCTAGCTCAAGACGCGCGATGTATCTCGCTAGGTGGGATTGACATGCAGGGCAATCCATTTAAGAAACTGATCTCGGTGGAGGCCTCCCACCTCCAGCCGCTTTGGTGCGGCTGGGACATCCCGAAGGACGCGCTAGGAATCTATCGAGGAACAGTCACGCTGAAGTCCGTGAAGGGCGTCGTAGCGAAAATTCAACTTGAGGTTCATGTTGAGGGCGGGCCAGTTGTGGATTATGGGACAGACGATCCGACGACACAGTCTCGGCTAAGGTGGCTTGACTCCAGGGCCGGCTTGAGCGGAGACATCCCAAAACCCTACTTGCCTGTCAAGCTGCAACCAATCTCAAGGACTATTCAAGTGCTTGGCCGAAGCGTAAAGGTCGGAGGGAATGGCCTTCCCGCAGAGATTTCGACCTACTTCTCGGAAGCGAACACTTCAATCACGAAGAAAGCGAAGCAGGTGCTCGCAGCGCCGATAGAGTTTTCCGTTCACGAGGGTGCTAAGGTTTCGAGACTCAAGCCCGGGCTCGGGGGCATTCAGGGCACTAAGGGATTGACGTCGTGGGAAGAGGGCGGAACGATCGGCGGATTCTCGGCAGTGGTAAGCGGGAAACTCGATTTCACTGGCTCTGGGCAAATTGGAATTGAGCTGAAGGCTACGCTGGATATGGACATCTCTGACATCCAGATGAACATCCCGTACGCCCCAGAATCTGCAAAGTACATGATGGGTCTGAACCGACCGGGCGGGCTGCGACCGACCGACCACACATGGACTTGGGATGTTAAGCGTCACCAGGATTGCTTCTGGTTTGGCGATGTGAATGCTGGGCTGATGGTGCGTTTGAAAGACGAGAACTTCCATCGTCCGCTCTTAAACATCTACTACGGATTCTTGCCACTCGCTCTCCCGAACTCGTGGGGAAATGGGGGGAAAGGTGGCGTGAAGGTGCAAGAGATGCCGGGACAGGTGAATGTAACCGCCTACTCGGGCTCTCGTAAGGTTCGAAAGGGCGACGTTCTGCACTTTATTGCCGACCTCTACGTCACCCCATTTCGCACCATTGACACTGAAAAGCAGTGGTCGACGCGGTTTGTGCATCCCCACCCCAGTCGGGATCCGAAGCCGATTGATGATGCACTCGGCAGTGCAGACGCGAAGAAGGGTCCGAACGTCTTGAACGTTCACCAGGCGACCTACTACAACCCCTACATCAACTATCCCTATAGTCCAGATTCTTTCCCCGATTTTGCCAAGCTTGTGGCCCGAGGACATGAGAACAACATTCGCACTCGCGTTTACTACACGACGCGGGAGATCACGCAGAACATGCCAGAGTTGTATGCGCTCCACTCGCTCAACGGCGAAGTGGTCTTTCCGGGTCCAGGCAAAGATGCGAAGACGCTTATCAACCCGAAAGGCCCGAACCCATGGCTAGTCAAGAACCTTGGATCGGACTTCGTCCCTGCGTGGGTCGATCATGTTGGGGGCAAGTACGCGGCTGACGACATTTCAGTTATCACCACTCCCGATTCGCGTTGGAATAACTTCTATCTCGAGGGCTTGAAGTGGATGGTGGATCGGGCGAAGATCGACGGGGTCTACATCGATGACACTGCTCTCGATGCGTCTAGCCTTCGTCGAGCCAGGCAGATTCTGTCGGTACGCCCAAACCCACTGATCGACCTTCACACTTGGAATCACTTCAACGAGTGGGCGGGTTATGCGAACAACCTGAACATGTACATGGAAGTTCTGCCCTACCTCGACCGGCTCTGGCTAGGGGAAGGCTTTAGCGCGAACGACGCGAAGTGGGATTTCTGGTTGGTCGAAATGTCTGGACTGCCGTTTGGTGTGATGAGTGAAATGCTCGACGGTCCGAACCCGCTTCGTGGACTCGTCTTCGGAGAAACTGGCCGCTTAGGCTGGAGCGGAGACCCACGCCCGATGTGGAATTTGTTTGATGAGCACGGCATCCAGGAGACCGAGATGTTGCCGTTCTTCGCACCAAGTTGTCCCGTCAAAACAGATTCACCAGAGGTTCTCGCGACAGTCTATCGCGGGAAAGACCACCTGATTATTGCGATCGGTAACTGGTCGAAGGCCCTGACGAGTATCAGCTTGAAGGTCGACTATCAAGCTCTCGGCCTTGATCCCGGAAAGGTCGAATTCGTTATGCCCGAGATCGCGGGCTCGCAAAATGCCCAGACGTTGACGTCGCTAGATACGGTGCCGATCACCAAGGCGGGGGCAGTTGTTGTGATTCGGAGGAAAGGATAAACCACGAGTTGGCCATCGCACAAGCTAACCGTCCACGAATTGCACCACTTGCGTAGTTGCCCTTTCTCCACAAGGAAGATACTATGTGAGAGAGGGCACGTCGTACGTCTTTAGTAGATTCAGGCGGATGTTTCTCAGCATGAGCTGACGATTGGGTGATGATTAATGAAGCACGGAGCGATATAGCAACCCCGGACAAGGCTCACTGAAACGCAGCTTCTCCACGTCAGCGTAGTACTGAATATATGCTACGCCGTCGGGTATACGGTGCTTAGCTCCATACCGAGTGGAGGAAGTAAACAAGAGGTGGGGATCTTTATTCTGCTAAGAATGCTCTTCCTTGGGTTGCAATATCCAATTTAGCGTGAAAAGAAGTGGGCACTCATCATCCCGATGGCGATGATGTACGGGGCATCGCTAAATTTTTGAATCGAAACATCAAAAGGTCGGTATTAGATTTACTCTCAAATTATCCTACCGCCCTAAAGCGTCAATCAAAGAACCCAATTCTGCTGATTGTAAGTGTTTTACTGGGTCTTTCCTTCGCGGTCTACGAGTCTATTCTTGACTTGAGGGGAGAGCGAGTCCGAACCGGGGAATTCGTTCATCTCATTCTCGTCTGGGTAGTTTTGCTAGCATTGTCGCATTTTGTATGGTTCGGGAACAGGTGGGCGGTGATTCTCTCGATGATTCTGCAAACCATGACTGTGCTGGGAGTGACAGCCGTTTACTCGATCTTTGACCAACTAAATAGTTACATGCTCGTGAGACTCATTATGCCCTGCTCTTCTCTGTTGCTTTGCTGGATTTACCTCGTCCAGGACAATTTGGATAGGAAGACAAGGTTGAGTAGTAACTAACTTGGCTCGCTCCACTATATTGAACGGGGCGAGGGAGTATGGGAGGTAGACGGCGGCCAGCGTGTAAGTGCTTTCCGCGACTGCTCTTATGCTGATGCTCCTATCCGTTGCCTTCAGTGAGTTCGTCAGTCCTGTCCTCCCGTTTGGAACGGGTTCCCATAGGGACCAGAACAAATGGCCAAGTATCATGCGGCGAGTATGTTGCTTGTCACAACCACTCTCGTGCTCGGCGCGCTGTTTGCTCCCGCGCAGACCCTCCAAGACCTCACGAAGATCCAGCAAGGGAAGAGCATCCGGGCTTCGTCGAACAATCCTGATTGGCGCAATTCAAACGTCGACTACAAATTCATCCGTCCTGGCGAAACCTTGACCCTGGCGGATTGGGTGGGTTCGGGGACGGTGCGAAGGATGTGGATGACGGTGCTTCCTTCGCAGCCGGGCTATTCGCGGTTGCTCACTCTGCGCATTTACTGGGATGGAGAAAAGGAGCCGAGTGTCGAATGCCCCCTTGGGGACTTCTTTGGTGTTGGGCACGGGGTGGACTCTCCTTTCATCTCGGAGCCAGTGCAAGCTTCGGCCGAAGGTCGGGGACGGAGCTGTTTTTGGCAAATGCCGTTTCGGAAGCGAGCCAGGATTACGGTCACGAACGACGGCACCGACGCGACTTGGGGTTAATATTACAACATTGACGGTGAACATGGTGCCGTGAGCAAAGATGCTCCTTACTTTCACGCAAGTTATCGCCAGGCTTTTCCATGCAAGCCCGGCAACTTTGTGGTTGCCGACATCAAGGGGCAAGGGCATTACGTGGGCACCGTCCTTAGCGTGCGATCGACTGAACCTGGATGGTTTGGCGAGGGCGACGAGTTCTTCTACCTAGACGGTGAAAAGGTGCCGAGCCTTCGAGGGACAGGGCTGGAAGACTATTTTGGTCAGGCCTGGGGATTACGCAAAAGCGATGGACCGTATCAGGGCTGTTCGCTTTGGGAGGGCGGCTTCACTGGTTCGAGGTGCACGGCTTACCGGTGGCACATGAAGGATCCGGTCCGGTTTGAAAAAGATCTCCGGGTTGAAATCGAGCATAAAGGCGTTGGTGTTGGAAAAGATGGCAAGGGCGGGAACAATTTCGAGCGATCGGACGAGTATTCCTCTGTAGCCTTTTGGTATCAGACCGGAGCCCACATGTCTTATCCGCCCCTCCCCAAAGGAATGGATCGACTCCCGTTTGACTATCGGGACTTTCAGGAGTTTGAAAGCCTGAAAGCTCTCTTTTCAGCAGGGAAAACAGAAATCGTGACAGTTCCCGGTCTCCATGGAGGAAAGCAACTTGAGTGGTCGGAAGCTAAGCGAGGAGCGAGACTTGACTTCCCCTTCCGAGTGGGTCGAGATGGAGTCTATCAATTGATGGTGCTTGGAACGCACCGTTGGGATGGTGGAGAAGGGCAGTTTCTCATCGACGGCGAACCTCTGGGGGACGTTCACAGCTTTCGCAACGGTGAATATTTGATGCATCGAGAAATGGCTCTTCCTCTGGGCAAGTTGAAATCTGGAGACCACACATTATCGCTTCGCACGGTAAAAGCCGGTTGGTTCGGGCTTGACGGATTCATTGTTCAGCCGCTCAGAACAGCTGAGCCCAAATGAATCTTTTAAGCGAGACATCTTGTATACATAGTCGAGACATCAGTAGAATGAAATGGTAGTGGCAGAAAAGGGATCGAGCGGAAAATCAATGGGGTATCTCGCAATAGCGAGCAATATTCGTGAGCAAATTCGCGCCGGTACCCTTGCACAAGGAGCGTTGCTGCCGACTGAACGCGAACTCCAGGAAACCTACGGAGTGAGTCGGAGCACTGTCCGTCGCGCACTTGCCTCGCTCACAGAGAGCGGCTGGGGCGAGAATCAGCCGAAGCGAGGAGTTTCGGTTCGTGTTGGACCAAGTTCCGATTGCGTCGGAAACGTCGCTTACGTCGATCACGCCGAGTCGGTGGTAGGGGGAGTGTTCTTTGGACTCAGCCGAGAACTTCAGTCCACAAGGATGCGTCTTGTGCATGTGGACTCAAAGGTTTACGGGGTCGAGGGTGCGATCAATCGCGCGGCAGAAGACGGGTGCGTCGCCGCTTTCGTTTGGTCGAAAGAAGGCTTCCCCGATACTGAGCAGATTCGAAACGCGGGAATTCCACTGATTGCCCTTGACCACAAAATCCACGGCCTCGATTGCGATCTGATTCAAGAGGACAACTTTGAAGGCGCTCGGCTCGCAGTTTCGCACTTGATCGCCCTTGGTAGAAGGAGAATTGCGATCAGCGGAATGATGGACATGCTGGAGATCAATCACCAGCGGTTCTCGGGCTACCTGAGCGCACTTCTCGCAAACGGTTTGACCCCCGATAGTCGAGACTTTCTTTTTTGCATGACGAGCGGCGGACTTCCGCCCGACCCAGAGTTGCTTGCCAGAAGGCTTGCAGATCCAGACCGCCCTGATGCAGTTTTTGTCTTACAAGACATGTGTGTACCTGCCGTCGCGAGCACGATTCTCGACGCCGG
Organism: Fimbriimonadales bacterium; assembly: GCA_038222255.1. Lineage (GTDB taxonomy): Bacteria > Armatimonadota > Fimbriimonadia > Fimbriimonadales > Fimbriimonadaceae > Fimbriimonas. The sequence goes on from JBBRHU010000018.1 coordinate 18,197, forward strand.
ACTCACCATTCCAGATGATATGGCTCTTGTCGCGTTCGGGGGAGAATTCCCCGTTACGATCGGCAAGGTTGGCCTTAGCTCAATCGCAGTAGATTGGGAAGAATTTTGTCGCGAAGCCGTAGTGCTTTTGCAACGAAGGCTTTCTCAACCCCAACTCCCCACCGCTACAGCTG
>JBBRHU010000019.1:0-18187 GCA_038222255.1 Fimbriimonadales bacterium
ATCCACTACGAGGCGGAGCGGCACCGGTTTGTATCGAGCGAGTGTTGAGAGGGTCGCTGCGATGTAGGCTGGCGTCCCCGAGAGGAAGCGAAAACCCTTGTTGATGCGTTCGGCAACCTGAGCGTCAAAGCCACAACCGGCGACATTGATGAAGTAGCCCTCGCCACACTTCCCAGCGTCAATGAGTCGAGGTGTTCCGTCGAAAAGGGTGTCGACGCCGTGTTCTAGCCCAGAAGTGAGTCCGAGTGCTCGGCAGAAATCGTTGCCCGTTCCAAGCGGCAAGCCACCGAGAATCGCGTTGGTGCCGATGATGCCGTTCGCGACCTCGCCAATGGTGCCATCTCCTCCGCACCCGACCACAATGTCAGCTCCGTCTTGGACAGCACGCCACGCGAGGTCGCTCGCACTGCCCTTGACGCGTCGTCCGGTTTTTGTCGCTTCACCTGGGACGGTCGTCTGCACAAATTCGACTGAATCACCTCGCGTCTTTGCTGCCCTTTGGACAAGCTCAATCACGGCCGCGTGCCGAGAGCTGTTGCGACCCGAGGTCGGATTCGAAACAACGGTGATACGCCTTGGCATGCATTGACCTTACATCACTCGACCAGGGATCAAGGTCGCAAATGTGACAGACTCGTCGGCTAACAGATCATGCCCTTAACCATTTTGCCGCCATGGGAAGGTGGGTTTTCGCCGATCCACCTTTCGTCGATTGGCTCCGATGCGAGCTGATATCGCGAATCGCTGGACAATCGGAATTGATTTGAGCCGTTGTCGAGGGAGCCGTGCATCAAATAAATGCTGAAGGTGAGCAGGTCACCCATCTCAAAATTGGCGGTGAGCCATCGATGTCCAAGTTCTTCTCGGACTTCCTCAGCAACATTTCTGTACGCTCCAAAACCTGGATAACCGGCCGCATTGAGCTCTGACTGTTGATCCTTATTTGTGCACGCGGTGTCGACATCCATCGTGCGATAGCTGTCGAGGGCGTGATCCTTGTGCGAACCCTCGAGCACGATGAGACCTCCTACTTCGATGGGCACGTCTCCCAATGGCACCCAGGCAGTACATACCTGGTGCGTTCCCCGTCCCATGTACACGACGTCGGCGTGAGGCTGGGTTCCGATCCCCGGCGCAACGACTCGCATCCAGGTGTAGTCGTAGTGCCGAGCTGGTCCTCCGAGCAGTCGCGAATAGAACGACATCATCGGCTCACCGTAAATGAGCGCCTGGAGCTCGCGGCTTGCATTGGCGAGATCAGCGCGAAAAGCCATCTGGTGCCCAGGTACGGCGATTGCCTGGTCGATGGGAAAGCCAGGGTCTAGCACCCCTTCGTCGCTGAGCGCCTGAGCGATTGTGTGACGAACCTGCTTGACTTCATCGCGCTGGAAGAATCCGCGAATGAACAGGTATCCATCCGAGTCCATTCGCGATTTCAGAGCTTCGGTGTCGTCAAAAACGTCTTGGCTCTCTCGCAGAAGCCCAAAATGTTCGGCCCGGCCCGAGAGCTCCCGCCCACTTGCCATCATTATGGGAAGACCGTGCGTCGCCATGGCTCTATTTTAGGCATACTCCTACTGGCGTGGCAGACTATCCCCGAGCATTTTTCTTCGATTTCGACGGCACAATCATCGACACCGAGTCTCCCGAGCTCGACGCGTGGCGCGAAGTTTTTGAAGCGTACGGAGCGGAGTTTCCTGAGGGTGACTTTCTCGCAATGATCGGCAAAGGGGCTGATCAAATTCTCATCAAGCCTGCGGATCTGTTCCAACGCGCGGTCGGCTTTCGCCCAGATGTCGAAGCAATTAAGCGCGACGTAGTTGCGAGAGTCGCTCGGCTAACGGTTCGTCCCGGCGTGCTTGAACTTTTGAAGCACTTGCAAAGCGAAGGAATTGCGACCGCGATTGTATCGAGCAGTCATCACGCGTGGATCAAACATCATCTCGGTGTGCTCGGACTTCACGAAGCGCACTTTGGCCGAATGGTTGGGCGAGAAGATGCACCGAGAGCGAAGCCCTTTCCTGACCTCTATCTTGCCGCTGCGGACATGCTTGGGTATGCGTGCGAGGATTGCATCGCGCTCGAAGATAGCCCGAACGGTATTCGAGCAGCGAGAGATGCGGGACTTTACGTGGTTGCGTTTCCGAATGCAGCCACGAAAATGCTCGACTTAAGCGAGGCCGACGAATTGGTTCACGACCTGGAAGGTTGGACCTTGCCAGGTCGTGAGGTCTAAGGATCAGTCCTTGCCGGTGTATTCCTTGGTCGGGGCGGTGTCCTTGCCCACGGATCCAGCCTTTACGCCTGCCTTCGCGGACTCTTTCTTCTCATCAAAGCCCTTGAAGCTGTTCTTGTGGCCAGCGTAGAACTTCCCTCGGAAGCCTCGCTTTCCGCCGCCCTCTAGCTTGAGGTGGCAGTATCCGCACTTCTGCTTCTCTTTCTTAGCAAAATCAGGGGTGGCCTCGGCCTTGAAAGATCCAACCGATACGACGGCAACGACGAGGGCCAGGGTCACCGGCATCAAACGAATAAGCTTCTTCACAGATATCTCCAATAGATGGGGGCCGATTCAAGAAGAACCACCCTCGCAAGAGTATAACGCGCTCACACTGTCAGCGGTTCAATCTTGAGCGAGGCAGACGCGGTTTCTACCTCCGGTTTTCGCTTCGTACAGCGCTTTGTCGGCTCGAGTGAGGACTGACTCTTTGTCTTCGCCAGGTTTCCACTGCGCGACTCCCACCGACAGAGTGACTTGGCGATGTGGCCATGCGTGGGATTCGATCGCCATGCGAATGGACTCTGCCCGGCTGGCAGCACCGCTTAACGACGCGATGGGAAGCACGACCGCAAACTCCTCGCCACCGTACCGAACCACCAAGTCCGATCCTCGAACTTCACATTCAATCAATCGTGCAACTTGACGGAGAACAAAGTCGCCGGCGGGGTGACCAAAGCTGTCGTTGTAGCCCTTAAACTGATCCACATCCATAAAGAGGACGCTAAACCCACCTCCACTCTTGCCCGCTAATGAAATCTCCTCGACGAGCCGCTCGTGGAATGCTCGGTGATTCAATAGCCCAGTGAGACCATCGGTAGCCGCGAGTCGAGCAAGTTGTGAATTGGCCCGTTCAAGCTCATCCTGTCGATACTCAAGGAGCACCGCCAGCTCCGTGCGTTGCATCATCTCGTCGTTAAGTCGAGATTCGTAGTCCTTGAGCTCGGTGACATCGAAGCAGACGCCGAGGTTACGCCAGGGTTGGCCATCCGGCAGGCGCTGGAAGATTACATCTCGACAACTCACCCAGTTGTAGGCTCCCGACTTATGACGGAGGCGGTACACGGATTCCCTTGACTCATCCGTCCGGTCATTTCTCGCTGCCTGAACCGTTTCGAGCACGTTTGGCAAATCTTCGGGATGGACGATTTTTTCAAACAAGCCGTTGCCCATTTCCAGTATCTCAGCTTCGGTATATCCAAGCACTTGAGGAAGGTTTCCAGCCACGAATGTATATCGGTTCTCGATCAAGTCGTAGATGTAGATCAGACCAGGAAAGGTGCCGAAGATTCCGGAGAGCAGGTCGTCGTGTTCGTTCGCTTGGATTTCAATTTGCCGGCTATGGGTGAGATCCTCCACTAGCGCGATGAATCCCGCTGGGGAGTGATCGGACTCTTCGAAACTGGAAACAGTGAAACGGACGGGGAAGTGTGATCCATCTTTGCGGACAAAGGTGGTCTGAACTTGCTCCTTTCCTTCGACGAGCACCCTCGTCACTGCCTCGAACCGCTCGGCTGGAGACATGGCGCTCCCACCGGGAATAATGCGAGCAATCTCTTCTCGATGATCGGGCAAATTCAGAAGTTCCGGTCCACCCTTGCCGACGAGTTCAGACTCTTCATAGCCAGTCATCTCAAGGAGCTTGCGATTGAGATGCACAAACATTCCTTGCGCGGACAGAACCATGATTCCAACCCCGGCATTATCCAGAATCGCCTGCCGACTCAGCGCGGTTTGTTCGTATTTGGTCTGCAGATCGTACGCTTCAGTAATGTCTTGAATGAATCCCCGCAAGACTCGACCATGCACAGGATCGGTTCTAGCCGAGCCCCGCGCGCGGATTCGCCGGACCTCGCCTGAAGCCAACTTGATCCGCAAGGTGGTATCTGTCTGATCGGATGTTGTCAGCAAAATCGTGTGTACACCCAGTAGCAGATGTCTATCTTCTGGGATGACGAGCTTCAGGAAGTCCTCAAAGGCCGGTGGAGTCTTTTGTGGCTCGAGTCCCAGCACCCGGTAGAGGTTCTCACTCCAGAACTGGATCTTGCCGTCGTAGAAGTCCCATACTCCAAGCGATCCGAGGAATTCGGCTTCTTCGAGCCTCTGTCGGCTTAGTTCGAGCTCGACCGTCAACAGATGTGACTCGTGGACGTCGGTGGCAGTCGATAACCAATACTGCAGGACACCTTCATTGTTGACGGACGGCACCTTCTTCACCAAGTGCCAGCGATGAATGCCATCATGCTGTCGAAACCGAACTTTTCCCTCGCGCTGTTGATTTGGCCTGAGCGCGCTTTCTCTAAGGGCGTCAAGTGTCTGGACGTCATCTGCATGGATGAACCCAACAAGACCTGACATTTGCGCAGCAATCTCCGTGGAGCCGGAGTAAGCGAGAAAGTGCTTGTTAAAAAATGCGAGTCGACCATCCGGTCGAGTGACCCAAACGAGTTCGGGGAGCAAATCGGCGATTTCCCGCAGCTCGCCCTCGCGACGCTGTAGTTCGCTGACCTCGCGCTGAACGACCGCGAGCTCCACCTCGGCATCGAGTCGCCCCATTTTGGTGAGGACTTCAGACCGGGTGATACCGCCAAATTTCGCTCGAATTCGTTCCCAATAGGTTCGAACGGTGTCAAGACCGACACGGAGGCGAGAAGCGATTCCCTTATCGTAAAACCCCTCCATTGCGAGATGAACGACTCTGTCCTCCTGCCTCGAAAGCAAGGCATGCTCGACGACCGGGGCCTGTTCTTCGTTCAAATCTTGCACATCTTAAGTGTTGGTCTCCGTTCGACTGAGTTTCATGGGCTAAGGTTTCTTCAATAAAGAAAAGGCCGATGGCACGATTGATTCACATATTCTTGTAGAATAAGCGAGAAGCACGCTCTAGTGTGCGTGCGACATGGAGGTCGAATAACGGATGAATCGATGGATTGGTGTCGCCCTATTGGCGGCTTTTTCTGCATGTGCTCTCGCCCAGAATACTCAGGCGCCCGCACAAAGCACTGAAATCATGAAGCCCAAGGAAACGGGCAAACTCTTTTACGAAGTGTACGCCGATGCGGTCTCGCAGAAGCTTACGGGATTTTCGATGCTCCAGCAGATTCGCGCTGGATATCGTTATGGACAATTCGATGTCCACGCCTTGTTGCGAAATGAGCAGTTCGACACGAAAGGGACAAACCTTCCTTTCCAGTTTGCTGCCCGTGGAACGACTCTAGGTGTCGGTGTGCGATGGTGGTTCCCCGGGAACAAAGCATGGGCAACGGCAAGCTACGGCCGTGGCATCAGCGGCTTTGCTCAAGGTAAGAATGACCTCCGCATCGGCGGTGCCGGATACGATTCTTGGCAAAGCGACAAGTACTTCACCGACGTTTACGCAGATCTGTTTTACGTCGATTTGGCTAAGGATTCTTACGGAACCTTGCGATTTCGACCAGGATACATCTTGTCGAAGGCAAGCAACAACATGTTGTGGGCCTACGGCATTGCTCATGGCTGGGCTTCTGGCAAGGGCAAGAACGGAGTTGAGAACCGAATTGAAACCGGTGTTGGAGTGGGTTATCGCATTGGCGGAAACCTCACGCTTAACGCTGAATATCGACTCGGCATGGTCTACCGCGGGGCAATCAACCAGCGGAGTTATACGAACCCGATGATCTTCATCGCTGGATTCTTTAACTAGGCTCTCCCCCCAACTCTCCCCTTTCGATTCTTCGAAACGGGAGAGTTTTTTGTGCGTTCTAGAGCCTGAAACAGGCCTTAGTAGACTCAGAGTCCAGGAATAAGTTCACTTGTCCGAACTAACCCAAGAGCCTCAACTCCCCGAGACTGGACGCAGACGCTGTCGTAGCTCCCACCAGGAATATCAAACTCGATCGTGGTTCCGGCGGCAATGACCTCGGTCTTGTCCGCCGACCGAACCGTCACAAAAAGCTCATCTTCAGACCCACCCAAGGCAATTTCTTGTTGAACTTGCTGTGGTTGCCCGTCTTCTCTGACGTTGAAATACACGTGCAGGCGCTGATCAGGCCCAAGATCTGGGATGGTGAGTTCAAGAATGCCGGTGTTTCTGGGGTCTTCGAACAGTCGTTCGACCGGCACATCCGGGAGTGTGAACCCGAGATGACTTTCGTGCGCCCTCGAAAGCTCTCTCAGCAATCGAGGATCGTGCTCACCCGGTCGATCTGAGACATAGGTCAGTGAGTTCGAGGCAACTCTGGCCGCTGCGTGGAGTTCACCGGCAGGGTGGTTCGACCAAAACATGTCCCAGTCCGGAATTGCAAACTGCCGGGTCCAGATCTGATTAAAGGCATTGTTAATCAGATGGGTAGCGTGGCTTGCGGGCCGGTCAGGGAAGAAGTCGTCACTGTTTCGATAGAGGGCAGTGGCCAACATGTGGAACCCAACGTCGTTGCCATTCGACATGCAATGAAGCAGATTGCCCTCAAGGTGAAGCAAGCTCGATGCTTGGATCGCGTGTTGATATTGCTTCATCGTGTCGACGCGAGGGAAAAGCCCTTCTGAGAAGACCTCTAGCGAAGACTGCCCATCGACCTTAACGAAACTGATCCCTGCCTTGCACAACATCTCGTGCCACTCGTTATGGAATGCGAACGCCTCCTTTGGATCGAGCAGGTAGAGGTCCATCGCCTCGGGCTTCCACGGCCGGATATCACCTCGGTTGTGATGAAGAGTGAATCTCCGTCCAAGGGGCGAATCTGGTTTGATCCCGCCCCAGTAGCCGGTGAGGGCCTGCCATGCCCCAACGTGCTTCACCCCAAGCGCTTTAAGTTCTTCGACCAGTGGGGCAAACCCGCCTGGAAACTTTTTCTCGTCCGGCGCGAAGTCACAGAGGTAGTCGCCGTCTGCCGTCATCCAACCTGCATCAATCAGCACCCAGGAAGGTGTGCAGCCGATCTTCTGGAATTCACGCACGCCATCAAGAATTTTCTCGGCACTCACCGCACCATAGAACGCATCCCAAGTACACCAACCAAGCCCAGCCCAGGGAAGATTTTGAAGTTGCTGACGCTTCTTGGTTGTCAAGTTGAAAGTTCGGAAGGTGGCTCGAATCTCGGTTGCCGCTTGCGTGATCAGTGCGTAGGGTTCGACTCCAACGCCTGCCCAAAGTGAGGGTGCCTCTGGAATCACCTCCCGAGGGACGCCGTCAAAGCGAGCAAGATGTAACCGTTCCCCATCTCCCGCAAGCGCAAACCGGGCGACTTCCATCGCGAGCGGAATGAGGAGCAAGTACCCGCCGGCCTCGAGTTCGAGCAACAGGAATTGGCCATCTTTGATGTCGGAATAATCTCCGTATCCCCACTTTGGTTCGTTCCAATAGAGCCCCGGACGGTCTAGCGCAAGAAATCTTTTGACTGGCGGAAGGTCTATGGATTCTCGATCTAACGTCGTCGATCGAAAGATTGTCGGCTCAGCGAGGTTGTGGAGGTTCATCTTTTAGCACGGGTTTATAAAAGCGAACAATAACAGGCTTCTTCACTGGCCCCAGCGCTTGGAGTCGAAAGGTGTTGGTTCCGGAAGGGAATCCGTTTCCAAGAATCTGGAATTCGGTGCCTTTTTCAACTCGGTCGGCCCCGGATCCGATCGTTGCGAACTTTACTTCGAAATTCTCTGGAGGCGTGAAGTTGCCGTACCACTGGATCCAAGATTTCATGGGGATGATGATTCGTCCCGAGCGAGAGGTGAAATCCTGCATTGCGTCTCCGTCGCCATCATAGCCCGTGCGAGAGCCGACAAGCCGAAACATAAATTGGCGGGCGCTCTTGCACTCGTAAAGGGTCAATGTCCACTGCTCATTCACCGGATTCGGTCCGAGCGGGATGTGGGTTAGGATAGGGAACCACGTCTTCCAGGCGAGGCTCGTGCGGCCGGTGTAGAAGAGTGAGGGTATGCCCGACGGCTTCTGTCCATTGACTCTGACCGTGAGCTCTTGATCGGTTCCACCTGGGGTCTCGACTGAAACTTGGTTGAACTCCGACTGAAATTCGAATACTCCGTTCTTCCAATCCTTCGGCTCAATTACCACCGTTCGGACTCTATCATCGCCGGGGCCACGGTCTCCCGGCTTTGGCGGGACGAGGTAGTCCAGCGTCAACTTCGCCATAAGCGCATCCCCGGCGTCGTTCATGTGAGCATGATCTCTGAGCAGCGTCTTCGGTTCCACCTTATTCGATTTGAGGTGGTTCCACCAAAGATGTCGGATATCTAGAAGAGCAAAGTTGTATTTATCAGATAGCTCTCGCATCCAAACGGAGTGCTGATCGTGTTCGATGTTGGCCTTGTCTTCTTCAGCGTCTTCAGGCTTGCCCGTCATGTAGCGCGTGTAGTGATCGCTCTGCACGATGAGCTCAGCGTGTGTTCGCTTGAGCATGTTCTGGCAAAGCGTTTCGTAATCTTCATTCGAACCGTAGTCGTGGAAGATGATTAGATCAGGGTTAAAAATGCGAATGTCGTTGATCGCATTCCACTGCAGGTACCCCGCCGAAAACCCGCTGATCGCGATGTTTTGTGCCTCAATCTTGGCGGTGGGATAACGCTTTTTGAGGTCGTTGTATACGATCCTCCACCACCCCTGCCCGGTCGCCGTGATCGATTGTCCATAGAACAAGATTCGAACGCGGTTGGGTGACTTCGCAGAACTAGTCGCCAGCAGACGCATCGTCCGCTCAACCCGACTCCCCGGAGCGTGGCCCTGATTCGTCTCCACCGGGCTGGGCGTGGGGGGAACAACCGGCACCGGTGTTGGCCCCTGAGTGGGAGTCTGACTCCAGAGGATTGCGGCAGAAACGATCCAGGTAGTCATGAATAGCTCTATTGTGGAGGATTAGCTCCAAGGTCTGTCGGAAGGTGGGAGGAGAGTCGCACTCTGTGTCGAGCGAGACATTGACTTCTACGCCACCAGCACCTCGCATGTATATCACCTCCGTCGTAATCGAGAACGTTCGGGCAATACGTCATGTTTTGTGGTCACTCGAACCTGAACAGTGCCCTGGATGGCACACGATCCTAGGCACGAACTGAGCTGGCAAATCAACGTTCTACCCAGAAGCTTCTCCGAGGCTGCGGGTGAGACAGTACGGCCTGCCCATCCGCAAAGAAGAATCGAATGAAATTTTTTGAAGGGCCTTCCCTAAGGTAACTAAATTGCCCTAAACTTGCAACACCACACTTCCTTTGACTCTGAGGCGTGGGTGATCAATTGGAGTTCGCCGCAAGTTGAAGAAGATCGTTGTCATTGCCTCGATAGTTGGTATAGCGGGGGTCTATCTCTGGAAGAAACTCTCTGGCTCCACGAAGAGCCGGCTATCTCCTCTTTGCGACGCACCAGCGAGTTTGGAAGTTCGCGAGCAGCTCTGGCCGCAAGAAACGCAAGGAATTCTTGAAGTTAGTGCAGTCTCAGGAACTCCTCAGCTGGAGCTTACTGTGGTGGAGACTGAACTTGAGCTCGCACCATACCATGAGCTCGAGCCTGCCCCCGAACCCGAACCCGAACCCGAACCCGAACCCGAACCCGAACCCGAACCCGAACCCGAGCTTGAGCCTGAGCCTGAGCTTGAGCTCGCACCATACCTTGAGCCCAAGCCCGAGCCCATTCAGAAGCCCGAAGTTGTACCGATACGATCCACTAAGCCGAATCCAATTCACGTACCCGTCGGACAGACAAGCTCTCCGGCGACTTTGATCGACCAAAACAAGGTGCCCGGCGATCCCCTGCCCTCAACTGCGATCAAAGAGCTCAGGATTGAGACGGTTGAAGAACCATCTATCCAGCGGATGGTTGAATCCGTTTTCGTGGACATCACCCCGGAGGATGCCGGTTCCTCCTCAGAAGGGAAGGCATGCAAATTCTTGAATGCTATCGCCTCGCTGTTTCATGTCAAGCACCCGTCCTACCATCGCATCCTTCATCTCGGAGACAAGCGCTTCGTGCAGATATTTGTTCAGGGAGCAAGATTGAAGCCTGGCTTTGGATATTTCGAATCCACGTTTCGTCTTACGACGGAGAAGGGCAAAGGACAGATATGCCTGCGGATTTACACAAGTTCGGATTACATCCTTCTGGAAATCCTTCGCGCGGAGCGAGAAGCTGAATACCTTTATTCCCGTGATCCCGCCGGGCTTCAAATCACTGACCTTGATCAAGTCCTGTCAGCTGCCGTGCTTTCTGTCAATCCGGGTATCGACATTGTGATCACCGGGCCAAATTACATTGAAGTTACAACATCAGTCCAGTCGCACGAAGGATGGAACCGGGCGAAGATATGCCGTCTCTTCGAGTCTTTGCTGCCCGAAATGGAGAGAGTGCGTGAAGAAAAGTTTTGGACAGACGTGAAGCGAATGTGCAAACTTCCTGCTGGCACCGTTACCCTTGAGAAGGGTTTCTACCAAGTCTTCAACGAGAACAAGGCCAGAGGAAACCTATGCCAGGATGTGCGAGGCAAAGGTGGGGCGAGCATTTGGCGGAGGGCGCCGCTTAGGTAGGCGGACGAAACACAACCAGGGGGCAGACAAGGCTCTCCGGTCGTTGCACCAACATCTCGATCGGTTCAATAGTCAAATTCCAAGCAAGACCTTGAAACCATCCACTACCCGACCGTCTGGGCTGAGATGAAGTATCAGCGGAAAGCCTACTCGCACTTAAACGGCTTGTTCACTCGGTGTTCCGAACTTCTCTAGCACCCAAGGCAACCCCGACTAGGTTAGACTAGCATCATGGCAATCGGTCGGTTCTTGCTGTGTCTTCACAGCCACATGCCCTATGTGTTGAGTCACGGCAAGTCTCCTCACGGCACCGACTGGATTAATGAATCTACTGCCGAGTGCTATTTGCCGCTTCTGCACACCCTCGATCGGCTCTATCGAGAAGGGATCAAGCCGCGATGGACGGTCAACATGACGCCGATCCTTGCCGAGCAGCTTGCCGACCCGGCGTTCCAAGAGGGGTTCATTGAGTATTGCCAGTCCAAGATTGATCAGTCGATTGAGGATCAGAAGCGATTTCACATGCAGGGCGAACTCGGGATGGAAGGGCTCGCGCTCATGTGGCAGCGCTGCTACACTCGTGCGCTCGTTCAGTTCAAGCACCAGTGGAAACGGTCCATCCTTTCGGGGTTTAAGTATTTCCAAGATGTCGGCGCGATTGAGATCATCACGAGCGGAGCGACCCACGGTTATCAGCCGCTCCTCTCTACCGAAGAAAGTTGCCGGGCACAGATTCGGCTTGGCATCAAGGCCTATGAAGGCTACTTTGGAAAGCGTCCGCGAGGGATTTGGTTGCCAGAGTGCGCCTATCGCCCACGATATGAGTGGCGACCCCCTGTCGGCAACGAACCGCCAATGGAGCGAGCGGGAACCGATGAACTCTTGGCCGAGGAAGGGCTCGAATACTTCTTCGTCGATTCTCACATGATCCGTGGTGGACAGCCGCTAGGTTCCTACGCAGGCAAATTCCCGCAACTGGCAGAGCTGTTCGCGAGAAGTGCGAAGTATTTCACCCCACCGGAGGAGTTCCGAAGTGAGTACGAGCACTACGTGTTGCCAAGCGGAGTGACATGCTTCGCCCGTGATCCACAAACCACGGTCAAAGTGTGGTCAGGCGACGTCGGCTATCCCGGCGATCCGCACTATCTTGAGTTTCACAAGCAGCTTTACCCAAGCCGACTGCGCTACTGGCGCATTAGCGAAAACAAAGCAGACCTCGGCCAAAAGCAGCCGTACGACCCGTTCAAGGCGTTTGAAAACATGCAAAATCACGCCCAAGACTTGGTCGATACGCTCAAGGAGACTCTCGGCACATACAAGGGACTTGCGGATCGAGAAGGCACCCTCGTGGCGATGTACGACACCGAACTCTTTGGCCACTGGTGGTGGGAAGGTCCAGAGTTTCTCTATCACTTCACTCGTGCGCTTTACGCTGACGGTTCGATCGAAATGGTTTCCGGCGGCGACGTGATGGACACAGATCCTGCACGTCACCTTATCACCCTTCCCGAAGGGTCGTGGGGTGAGGGCGGCTATCACTACATCTGGCTCAATGAAGAGAACTCCTGGACGTGGGAGAAGCTCTACCCGTGCCAGCGCAAGATGATCCAAATGGCAGCGGAATATGCGAAAGGCCCCGCAAAAGTCGTCGTGGAGCAAGCCGCCCGTGAGCTTCTCCTCGCCGAAAGCTCGGACTGGCAGTTCTTGATATCTACAAAGTCAGCGCGTGACTACTCGGAGATCCGGTTCGTCGACCACATCGATCGTTTTATTCGACTTTCCGCAATTGCCGACCGAGTGCATACCGGCGCGAAGATCCAACCCGAAGAGCAGGTCTTCCTTGAGGACTGTCAGTTGAAAGATGCCCCGTTCCCAGAGATCGATTTGTCGATCTGGACCTAAGCCCGTCGGCGGAGATTTCGTGCAAGATAGAAAGCATGATGCTCTTGACTGTCTTAGCTTTGGCGGATTTTACTAAAGCGGTTCTTCAAGTCGGGCCGAGTGACGTTGACGCGGTATTGAAGGGCGTTTCCAGCGTGATCACTCCTGGGCTCCCTGGGGGAGTCGCGGCGCTAGACGGTAGAGCGATTCCTTTCCTCGTTGGCAAAGAAGGCAAGGCGAGATTTTCGGTTGGGGTGATGGGACAGCTTGGCTCAAGCAGGGTCGCCGCATTTGGCCATGGTGGCTATATTTCGACCGAAGCCGCGAAAGACGCAGGCACTCGGCAGCTCTTGCTCAACTTGCTCACCTGGCTTAATCATGGCAAAGCGCCCAAAGTGATCGGCTCATTGGGTCGGCCTCTCCCGGCTGGGCTCGCCGAAAGCCTTGGAATGGAACCCACGATCCTAAAGAAGAATGACCCTTCCTCCTGGGATCGTGCAGAGATCATCATCGTAAGCGAAGCAGAAGCGATTGACCAGCTTCGGCTCATGAATAAGGGATTGCTGATCAGCGCGACTCCGTGGGGATGGCTCCAACTCAACCCAGGAAAATCGCTCGACAAGGAATTTGGCTGGAACCAAGTGTTAGATGCGGCAGGAATTGCGTTCTGCGACGGCACAGTGAGCAAGGTCCAGCCGATGGCGTCAGCAGAAGCGGCCACCTGGAACGGGGCAGAGGCGCTCAAGAGGATTCTCGACGGCAAGCCGCAGGATGGCGTTGACGCTGACCTCGTGCTCCAATCTCTGCGGGCAACCCCTGAGGGCGGTTCCCTTTGGCAAAGACTGAGCAAATATCCCGAGCTCTCACGGAATGTGGTTGGCCCCTCGATGAGCCACCCAATCTCGGCCACAGATGCAAAGCAGAGGCTGGGCGTTGCCGTGCAGATGATGAACTTCAGAAAGGGCAAGCCCGTTCAGATTCAAGCAGACTTTCCGGGCTCCGCCCCAGCTTCCGAACCGCGACGTTCGATCACCAGCAGAATTCCGCTTCGGGAGGCACAATGGGTTTCGGTCGGCGCCTATGCCAACCCGAACGAAGAGGTGACGGTCGATGTCCCGGCGTCGATCGCGGACAGGGGGCTGGCCGTCCAAATCGGCGTCCACTCCGATTCCACCTGGCATGTCAACAAATGGACGAGGTACCCAGAACTGATTGTGAGTGCGACGATCAAGTCCACCAAGACCAAATTGACGAGCCCGTTCGGCGGAATCATCGTGATCAGAGTTCCTCGCCGTATGCAAGGCAGTGCCGACGTGACGATCACCGGCGCAACCATATCGCCAAGGTTTGTGCTCGGAGAAACAACGAACGAACAGTGGCAGGCGCAGCTGAAGTCGCAGACTCCGTGGAGCGAACTTCAAGGGAAGCACCTGATTCTTTCAGTCCCAACCACCGAGGCAAGAAAGGTGGCTGATCCCAAGAAACTGATGGAACTTTGGGATAAGACCCTAGAACTTTACAGCGACCTAGATGGAGCTCCCGACAAGCCCAGACCAGAGCGGATCGTGCCCGATCGGGAGATTAGCGCTGGCTATATGCACTCGGGCTACCCGATCATGACTTGGATGGACAAGTCCGTCCCGCTCTCGCTGAACTACGATGAGCTAGTCACAACCGGAACTTGGGGACACTGGCACGAGCTTGGGCATAACCGACAGAAGCCCACTTGGACCTTCGCAGGTACCGGTGAAGTGACGAACAACATCTTTACGTTGCTCGGCATGACGCATATCGCGAAGGCGACGCTCTTTGAAAGAGTGCAAAGCAGCAAAAAGGAGACAGATGCGTTCTTTGCAGCAGGCGCTCCCCACGAACAATGGCAGTCGAAGCCGTTCGTAGCGCTCACCATGTATGCCGAACTCATTGACGCCTTCGGCTGGGACTCGCTCAAAAAGGTTTTCCGGACCTACCTCGACGAACCTAAGCTCCCAAACGACCAGGCGAAACGAGACCAGTGGATGATCCGCTACTCCAAGGTCGTTGGGCGCAACCTTGTTCCGTTCTTCACAGAGTGGGGATTCCCACTTTCGGACTCTGCCAAGGAATCCGTGAAGTCGATGCCAGAATTCAAGCGGAAGGCCCAATCTGGACGCTAGGTAGCGCAACCCTTTTCGGTCCGTCGGCGTGATATGCTTTTGAAGTGCGCTATTACCTGATTGCAGACGACGGACAGAAATACGGCCCGGCGGATCTCCCGACCCTCAACCAATGGGCTGCCGAGAGTCGTCTCCGGCCAGATCATCAGCTCGAAGCTGAGACCACGGGCCAGCGAGTGCAGGCGTCCACCGTGCAAGGCCTTTTCTTCCCCGCGCCAGGAGCCGCTCCATATCAGGGCTACTATCAGCGCCCAGGAGATGTTTCGTACGACGACGGAGCGAGCGACCTGAAGAACGCTTGGATCTTTGCCGTGCTTAGCATTCTCCAATGTTGCCCGGTGGTGTTCGGCGTCCTCGGAATCGTTTATTCGAACAAGGCCAAGCAAAAGGGGAACCCAAACACGGTTGGACCCCTCGCGCTTTCCATCATCGGTCTTTGCATCAACTTCGGATTCATCGTAGTCCGACTTGGCTCGATGCGCTACCGTTGAGAACGCTCAAAAAGAAAACGGCTGTTCGCCAGTTGCATCGAGAGATGTGGCCAGAGGAGTCGATAGAACTCGCGTTCTTGTTGCAAGACTGGGATGACGCATACAATGTCGGCGGCATGTTTCGTGTCGCCGATGCCTGTGGTGCGGCGCTCTTTGGGAGCGGAGGAACACCTGGACCCGAGAACCCTCAGGTCGGCGTGACGTCGATGGGTGGACACCGGCGGACGCGTTGGCAACACCTCGGCAAACACGAGGATGCAGCCCAGGCGCTCATCGAACTGGGTTACACGCTTGTCGCTGTAGAGATCGCATCAGAGGCTCAGAACTTCATGGAATTTGACTACCCCGCGAAGACTTGTCTTGTGCTCGGGAATGAAGGGAAGGGCGTCTATACGAGCGTGATGAAATATTGTTCAGCCGCGGTGATGATCCCGATGTGTGGGAAAGGTCGGTCGTTGAACGTCCACGTGGCGGGTGCGATCGTTGGTTTTCACGCAATTCTTAGAAACAGCTAGCTCAAACGTCGTGTTTGGCAATTATCTCGCTCCGAAACCCTGCTGTGCATCGTCTGTTCAGCACCGAACTTCACGCGCGCGAAGTTCTCATTCCGTTTGGAGAAAGCATGCGACCAGAGAACCTCTTCGAGAATCAGGCAACCATTAAGGTCATCGGTGTAGGCGGTGCGGGTTCGAACGCCGTCAATCGTATGATCGCGGAGGGCCTGACTGGAGTGCAGTTTGTGGCAATGAACACAGACTCACAGGCCCTCGCACAGAGCCAAGCAAAGACCAAGCTTCAGCTTGGCGAACTCCTCACCCGTGGATTGGGTGCCGGTGGAAATCCGGAAGTCGGCGAGAAGGCTGCTCAAGAGAGCAGAGAGATCATCGAAGCTCAACTCAAGGGCGTAGACATGGTGTTCATCACAGCGGGCATGGGTGGGGGAACCGGTACCGGTGCCGCGCCCATCGTCGCAGAGATGGCCCGAAAGCTCGGCATTCTCACCGTCGGCGTCGTCACGAAACCGTTCCTCTTTGAGGGACCAAAGCGAAAACGACTTGCCGAAGAAGGTGCCGCTCGACTTCGAGACCAAGTCGACACCCTGATCACGGTGCCCAACGATCGGTTGTTGACCTTTGTCGAAAAGAAGACCACGATGCAACAGGCTTTTGCCGAGGCAGATGACGTTCTGCGGCAAGGCGTTCAGGGCATTTCTGACATCATCTTGCTCCCAGGAATCATCAACGTCGACTTCGCTGACGTTCGCTCGGTGATGGCGAATGCTGGAAACGCTCTCATGGGACTTGGGCGCGGAGTGGGCGAGCACCGTGCTCGGATGGCAGCACAAAATGCGGCCAATTCGCCACTGCTCGAAACCAACATTCAAGGTGCAAGCCGAATCTTGGTGAACGTGACGGCTGGTTCAGACTTCAGCATCGGTGAAGCTCACGACGCGATGGAGTACATCCTCCAGTTCGCCAATGCTGAGGATGCCGACATCATCATGGGTCACGTGATGCGGGAAACCCCGGATAACGAAGTCCAGATCACTCTTCTCGCGGCGGGCATGGACCCAAATTCCGCACCGTCGATCCGCAAGGATAGCGAAGTCTTCTTCCAGACTTCGTCGGCTCCAGCCCCTTCGCCTGCACAGCCGATGCATGCCGCGGGCACGAAGCCGATCGGACTCGACGAGATTGATCTTGACATTCCCACATTCCTCCGCCGCCAACGCGGACAGTCGCAATAACCTCGGCCCTACCGCCGCCCCCTGGCCGGGGCGGCGCAAAATTCTCTCGGGTACACTTCTCATTCACCGCTGGGAGTGACATCTTGTCACGCCTGCACCACGGAGGATAAGTTGCGAAAAAACATTAAAACCGCCCCACATTCACCTCGTTATGTCGCTGTCGCCAGCACCGTTGACAAGGCACAGACTCTCGAGATCCACGAGGCCATCGCCCTCGTCAAGAAGACCGCCACCGCCAAGTTCGTTGAGAGCATCGACCTCGCGGTCAACCTTGGAATTGACCCCAAGAAGAGCGACCAGAACGTTCGTGGTTTGACGATTCTTCCTCACGGAACTGGCAAGGTCCGTCGAGTTGCTGTCCTTGCAAAGGGCGACTTCGCGAAGGAAGCCGAAGAAGCAGGCGCAGACATCGTTGGTGCAGAAGACCTCATCGCGCGAATTGTGGCTGGCGACAAGGAACTCAAGTTCGACGTCATCCTCGCAACCGAAGAGATGGCACCGCAGATCGGCAAGATCGGTCGAATCCTCGGTCAGCGAACTCCTAACAAGCGAAACGGAACCGTCACCAACAACATTGGTGCAGCTGTTCGCGAAATCAAGGGTGCGACCCGAGCTAACTACCGAGCTGATAAGGCTGGCGTAGTTCACATGTCCATCGGCAAGGTCAACTTTACCGACGAGCAGATTCTTGAGAACTTCACGGCTGCACTTGGTGCAATCATCAAGGCCAAGCCTGCGACCTCAAAGGGTAAGTACCTTCTCTCGATCACGGTTAGCGCTTCGATGGGACCTGGCATTAGCGTCGACTCCACGACTGCTGCTAAGCTCTCGGCCTAAACTCGTCGAGCAACGCCTAGCTCCTTCTCTAGCATTGGAGAGGGAGCTTTTTGTTTTTGGAAAATCTGAACATGCCGACGAGTGAGATTCCCTTAGACGTTGAATCGGGTCCGTCGCTAAGCCCCAACCAGATTTTCCGTCTCTATCTCCCGCTCGCCTTTTCCTGGCTCTTCATGGGTATGGAAGGACCGATCGCGGTGAGTGTTATCTCTCGTCTTGCCGACCCTCACATCAACACCGCTGCCTTTTGGGCAGTGATGAGTTTGGCGATTTGGATCGAGAGTCCGGTGATCGACTT
>JBBRHU010000020.1:0-18059 GCA_038222255.1 Fimbriimonadales bacterium
TTTTCGTTCATTGCCGGGATCACGTTCTGGCGACTGAAGGATCTTCGGCCTGCGTTTCGTGGAGGTTGGCTTCTCGGAACGCTGATCCTCGCAGGGGTGATATCGACTTGGTACATTCCTGCCTACCTTGCGAACGGTCAAGTGTTCGTCAAAGAGTTCTTGATCGACCAGAACATTGGACGCTTCACAGGTGGAGATGCCGCTCACTCGATCGGGATCGCTGGCCTGCTCATCTTCCCAATCGTCATCTTTCTCGGATTCGTGCCTTGGTCTGGCTGGCTTCCTAAAGCGTGGTGGAACTCGTTTAAGTCGGATGATCGCACTGAGGTCTTTTGTGGAATCTGGGCCGCCGTCGTGTTCGTTTTCTTCACGATCAGCGGGGCAAAACTCGTCCACTACATCTTGCCCGCCTTCCCGCCGCTCGCCTTTCTGCTCGCACGTCGGCTGAACAACCCAGAATCTGCGTACCTCTTGGGGGGCAAAGCGCTGTGCGTGGGCATGGCAATCTTCGCGAACGTCGCAATGATGTTTTGGTACACAGGCAGCGGACAATTTGAAGCCCACGCTGCGATGCGGTGGATCAAGAGCCAGCATCCCGGGGAGCTTGATGTTTCTGTCTACAAGATGGGACGTCAAGAGTCTGACCGAGGCACGGGTTCAACCCAGTTGCGAGAGACGTCTCTCCCATCGCTTGTCATGGTGCTCGGCCAACCGCTTCGCGACACGGAGTCGCTTGCTGAAGTCGCGCGAACAAAGGTCATGCTCACTCGAAAGGGCCGCATGACCCCAGAGAGAATGCGGGAAGCCGAGTCGCTCGGAGTCCACCTCATCCTCCAAGAGGGACTGACCAAGCCAGGAAACTTTGAGGTCTATCTCGTCGACCGTGGTTCCCTTAGACTCTAACTGGTCAGAGGTGTGCTCGCCTTCTCAAGTCGATCCCAGACTGCCGCCCACTCTTCGGTTCGCGGCGGCTTTTCGATTTGGATTTCATCCGCTTTAAGGCGATCGAGAGATTTTAGCGTCGCGTAAAGCTCACGCCCAAACAAATCGGGATCGCGCGACATCCGGATTTGTCTGAGGTTGTGAGGAACACCAAAAGTGATTCCTGCTGCCTCGGAACTGATCTTTTCGACGAGTAGGACGCTGGTCAGAGGGGCATAGTGTCGAGCGTACAACCCAGGAGAGACCCGCTCGCCAGTGTGGGCGACTCGAACTTCGACTCCTAAAATCCGAGCGATCTCCTGCGGAGTGATTTTGCCGGGCCTAAGAATGCTTGGAGCTTCTTGGGTGCAGTCGACAACGGTCGATTCGAGGCCCACTTCGCACGGACCTCCATCCAGCACAGCCGCAACCCCCTTCACAATTGCGGCGTCGATATCAGCATATCTCGTGGGCGACACCTGCATAAATTGGTTCGCACTTGGCGCAGTGATGGGTACACCCGCAGCCTCAATCAACGCTCTAGCAATCGGGTGTGAGGGCATTCTAACCGCAACCGTCTCCCTGCCCCCGGTGATGCCTTTCGAGACCTTCGGAGACTTGTTGACCACCAACGTGAGCGGGCCTGGCCAGAAAGTCTCGGCGAGCCGATACGCGTAGGCCGGGATGTTCTCTCCAAGTTGATCTAGCGTCGCTCGATCTGCGATATGGACGATAAGCGGGTTATCGTTCGGGCGGCCCTTCAGTCGGAAGGTGCTCTCCACCGCCTCGACATCAAATGCATTCGCCGCGAGTCCGTAGACGGTCTCAGTTGGCATCACCACTAACTTGCCGTCGCGTATCGAGGCCGCTGCCTTTGCGATCTGCGACGACATCGGTTCCAGCGCAGCAGCCATGGCTGAGCTGTCAGCCTTCTTTCCCGTCCAAAACTCAAACGCGAGGGCACCTTGGGAGACAAGCAGAGTCCGCCCATCCAGAGTGTTTAGGCCAGCAGACTGGGCTTCTTTCAAGAACTCTGTCGGCTCCTCGCCATAGACCAAATCGTAAGCGAGCACTTGCGGTTTTGCTGCCGACCAGTCCAATTCAAGCCGCGCTCCGCTCAGTCCAGTTGAAGTTGTATTGACGATCAAGTCATAGCCTTCAAGGCCATTGGAGTCTGCGAGCGCCGCATTGACATGGTTGAGACCAGCGATCAAATCTTCGGCTCGCGCAACCGTGCGGTTGTGGATCTTTACCTGAACTCCGGCTTCGGCCAGAGCAAGCACGATCGACCAAGCCGATCCGCCTGCCCCGAGAATCAAGGCTGACTTGATTCCTTCGGGCAATGTCTCTATGAAACCAGGGCCGTCGGTATTTGTTCCAAGACCCTTTTGAAGGTCTATCGTGTTTACGGCTCTCACCCGTTGGGCAAAAGGGGTGACTTCAGAACAGGCCTGAAATGCCTCGAGCTTATGGGGGACGGTGATGTTGATCCCGATGTAGCCGAGCTCCTTGAGATGCTTGAACGCAGCCGCGACTTCGCCTGGCTTCACGTGAACAGCAACATACTGACCCGGATAGCCAATGCTCCAAAAACTCGCCTGGTGCATTCGCGGCGAAAGGGAGTGGCCGATCGGATCGCCGACAACCGCAAATTCGGCTCTGGGCGCGTCTCGCCAATCAAAAACCTGGTTCATGACTTCCGCGCTCTAAACGCGAAGACTCGCATGCCAGTGAAGTTCCAGACAGCCACAATTCCTGCGGCGAGCATCTTCGGCAAAATGATCGTTCCTCCGGTGTAAAACGTGCTGAAGAGAAGTGCATTGAGAAGCGCGCCCGAGATCGCGACGGCGTAGAACCGCTGGACCTGCTTAAGCCGACTGTCCTTCCCCTTGGCCTCAAATGTCCAAAGCCGGTTCCAGAAATAGCTGTTGAACATCGCAAGGAACGAAGCGAGGCCGCCAAGGATCGGAGCTGCCGCCTTGCCTGGAGTGCTGGCGTACCAAGTGACAAGACTGCCTTGGCTCATCAACCACTTGCCGAACACTTCACCCATCGGCTCACCGCCGAGGTGGATAATCTTCATGAACAACGACGTCAGCGCGTAGTCGATGACGAACGAAGATCCGCCCACGATGAGGAAGCGAAAAACCTGTGTCTTGAGCCCGCTGTTCGGGGCCTCTTGCGCGGAGCCTTCAGGAAGCACGAGTGATTTGTATACCTGGGTGCTCAAGAACCGCTCAATGGCTCGATTGATTTTGGTCCCTGCAAACTCTGGCCCTTGCATTCGCCGAACCCAAATCGCGTCTATGCCGCTCCGGTTTGCGCCGAGCACATCGGTCATCATCTGGTCGCCGACCATGATCGCCTCTTCGGGTTTTCGTCGAAACTTGATAAGTGCAAGTCGAAACATTGCTCGGCTTGGCTTAAACCTCCCGCGCACAACCGTCACGCCGAGAAGCTCTGAGATCCGGCCCAAGCGAACAGGGTTCTTAGTGTTGCTCAGAAGGCATATCTCAAAGCCCATTGACTTCGCTCGTTCCAGCCATGCAAGGATTGCTGGTGAGGATTCCTCACTCTTCCACCGCACCACCGTGTTATCGACGTCAAGGAGCAAGAGCCGCTTTCCGTTAT
Source organism: Fimbriimonadales bacterium (assembly GCA_038222255.1). Classification (GTDB taxonomy): domain Bacteria; phylum Armatimonadota; class Fimbriimonadia; order Fimbriimonadales; family Fimbriimonadaceae; genus Fimbriimonas. The sequence goes on from JBBRHU010000020.1 coordinate 3,553, forward strand.
CCCAAAGTTCGATCAGATCCACCGAATCAAGAGACTCAACCGCATGCGCTGGAGCGAAATGGCGGATTGTCTTGTGAACACGATGTCGATCAAACTGGCCACTCTTCCAATCTTTCATTTCTTCAGCTCGGCAATTGCGGCCTTCCGCTTAATGATGTTCTTTTTGTGCTCTTCGTAGGTTTTGGCGAAGAGGCTTGAGTGGTCAGGGAGTGCGACGTAAAACATGTAGTCGTGCTTTTCGGGCTTCATCGCGGCATCGAAGTTAATCGCATTCGGCGAGCAGATGGGTCCTGGGGGCAATCCCTTGTTCAGATAGAGATTGTAAGGTGACTTCACTTCTCGGTAGTCCTTGAACGTCAGTCGACGATACTTCTGGAGCGCATAGATGATGCCCGCATCGATCTGGAGGTAGGTGCCTCTTCGGATTCGATTCTCGATCACACCGCTGATTGTGAATCGGTCGGGGTCGGTGCCTGCTTCAAGCTGGACGAGGGACCCGAGGATTACGAGCCGGTTCAGATCGCTTGGCTGGCCAAATGCTTTCCAAATCTTGTTTTCAAACTGGATGAGCTGACGCTGGATAACCGCCTTTGCTCCGAGGAGCGGAGGCAGTTCATAGGTGTCCGGGTAAAGGTAGCCCTCAAGGCTCGTCTCGGGCAGCGGGAAGTTGACCAGCCCTTGGAATTCCTTTGGGTTTTGGACAAGTGCCATGTACTCGTCTGCCTTGCACACCTCATTCTTCTCAAGAATATTCGCAGTTCGGGCCGCCCAGTTTGTGTCGGGCAGCCGAAGCATCTGCACAAGCGGGTTCTTCAACGTACTCAGCACGGACTTTAGCGTCTGCCCTGGAGTGAATCGGTAGCTTCCTGCCACGACCTTTCCGGGAACGCCGATGAACTTTGAGACTAGGCCGGCCACGCCGGCATTCCGGACAACCTTTTTAGTTTCCAAATCTGCAAGCACGTCGCCCAGTGGCCGGTCTTCTAGCCAGCGGACCACGTAGGGGTCACCTTTCTCCATCGGCTTCGTCTGGGTGTACATCCAGCCACCAACAAGAACGCCGAGCACGGTGACACCCAACGCGACTTTTGCGGCGGTCTTCTTAGCCAATCGCGCCTCCGTCAAGGTAGCGCTCAATGATTCGAGCAGCGGCTTCGCCGTCTCGAAGCTTCTTGCGTTCGCTTGCCTTGAATCCCATATCTCGGAGGTGCTCTTCGGCACCAACACTTGTCATCGATTCGTCCACCAGTTCAACGCGCGCACCTAGCGAAATCATGTGGTCAGCCAACATCCGGCACACTCTGGACATGCGCTGATCTTCACCGTCAAAGTTTTCGGGCACACCCAGAACAATGGTGTCAGCTTGCTCTTTCTTCGCGAAAGCGACGAGAGCAACTGCGTCTTTTTTGAGTGCCCCTGCGGGTGTGAGGGCAGGACGCAACGAGATCGCCCTTGGCTCTGATTCGGCGACCGCGATGCCGATACGCTTTGACCCAAAATCTACGCCGAGGAGTCTCATCGAAAGGCTTGCAAGACCTCCTCATGCACGAGCCCGTTGCTGCTGATCAGCTCGACTTCGCCGTCCGCATGAACGGGCTCGAAGGGGTGACGGCCATCAAAGTTCGAGACCATGCCACCGGCTTCAGCGACGATGAGCGTGAGAGCGCTGACGTCCCAGTGACTAACGATTGGGTCAATCATGGCTTCGGCACGTCCAGTCGCAACTAAGGCGTGGCCGTAAGCGTCGGACCAAGTTCGAGTTGCTACCGTCTTCTCAGCGATTCGATTGATCCCTTCGTCACGACCGTATTTATGCGCTGACTTGTGTCCGCCACAACAAACCACCGATCCGGTTAGGGTGGGCTTCTTTGAAACTCGAGCGGAGCGTCCGTTGAACCACGCGCCTTTTCCCTTCTCCGCGAAGAGCATCTCATCGAGCGCTGGGAAGTAGCAGATGCCTAAAATCGGGTCACCCTCGACTTCATAGCTGAGGAGGGTCGCATACAGGGGAACTCCGCTAATGAAAGACTTCGTGCCATCTATTGGATCAATGATCCATCGCGTTGATCCAGTTCCCGTCAGGCCATGTTCTTCACCCAGAATCGCTTCGCCTGGGAAAAACTTACTTAGCGATTCGCGGATCATGGCTTCAGCTTGACGGTCAGCCATCGTTACAGGAGAGGCATCGGCCTTCCACTCGACATCGGTGCCAACCTGGAAGAGGCTTAACGTGCTCCTGCCCGCGCGAAACGCGGCTTCGACGGCGACATTAAGACGATCCGAGAACACGAGTGCGAGTTTACTTTGCTACTTACCTATGTTCGAGGGTCAAGTCAGGATACGTGAACGCGTCGTCGGTCGCTCCACCGTCGTCGACTCCGTTCGGACCGGCGCTGTAGAGCCTGAAGTTCGCTCCCATCGGGCGATATTGGAACCTCACTCCGTTGTACGGATCGAGCGCAATCGACTTGTCGTAGGCGTCCAGATTTCGAGGTGCGCCCCCCGTCGCTTTAACAACTTTGGTTAGAAGCGCTTCAAGTATCAGCAGCCTTGTGCGAGCCACTGCTTCGTCGTTGAGTTCAATCAATGGTCGGATGGCAGTGAAAAAGTGGGGTGCGAAGCGACGCCAAGGCCGGGGGGACTTGTCCTTGCGGTAGTCCTTCCAAACTCGTTTGGCGGTGAACTGCTCGGAGTTGCGCAAAAATTCTTCCGTCCGGTCGTTCGCCTCCGCCGCCATCCCCACGAAGAATGCCTTCTTCTTTTCCGTATCCTTGCGAGAAAGGTCCTCGCGCAGATAGGTGATTGTTTCCTTCACGCTTGGACCCACAGATTCGAGGATCGTGTGGTAGTCGTTCGATCTGAAAGTGTCTTGAAGGAGCTGAACGTTTCTCAACATGCTCTTCTTCTCGTTCTCGATCGCTGACTTTAGCCCAGGCTTACGCTCAAGTTGAGTTTGCATGCCCGTTGCGAGCACTGAACACTGACCATCGGTCAGCTTCGAGAGGTGGGGGGCGAGCGTCCTTCGAATCTCGGCTACGATCGTGAAGCCAAGCGAGGCCTCAAGCGCGCCGCCTTCAGTCAGGTCAAAACCGAATTTGGTGCCTTCGATCGCTGCGCGAACCGCAGAGTTCATCTCATTATCGCGAATCGCGTTCTGAATCTCCCAGACAAAGCACCGCCCGATCAGCCGCCAGTTCTTCACGTGGGGGGCGACTTCGAGGACATTGCGGGGAACGAAGCGAAAATCACACTTTCTGTTGAACGCCTCGATGACCATGCGGTAGGCAGGCATAGCAACCTTGAGTGCCTCTGTCGATCCGTCTGGTGTGAATGAGACCGCCTCATTGAGAGGCAAAGGCAACTCATTAAAGCGAGCCCGCTCCTTCTCACCCATCGGCTTACCCGACTTCTTTTCGAGCTTCTGCGCGGCTTCTAGAGCCTTCGTGCGTTTGAACTCTCGATAGCGGTTGACGGCACGTTCCAGATCTTCGGCAGCAAGCACGTAGCTGTCAAAGGCGTTGTCTGACCTACTGCTCGGAACGTACGGAGTAGTCTTCTCGCTCCAAGTAGTGTACGAAATTTCGGGCTGCGATCTGCAACCAGCGAGAAGCGACGTGCCAACCAGCACACTTACTAAACCAAAGCTCGAACGTCGGAAATCCATTTCCTGAGCCAAAGCCCCTCCGTGAGCTTTGGCATTCAGTGTACTTCGGGAACTGATTTTTCGGAAGCATGCGCCTATTTGTTCGGAAAAAGTCGGGGTTCTTGAAAGCTGACGCCGGATGCCTAAAACTCAGAACGCGAAATTACGCACCAGGACCCATTTTGTATCCGAGATACTTCAGCAGCACGGCCTGCCCGCCATGGTAGGAGTCGTGTTGAACCACATGAGCGAGCACCCAGCGCAACGTCATCGTTCCCCAATTATTTGCCTTCACCGATTCTGGCTCGGGAAACTCCTTTACAAACTCAAGCGTCCGCTGCCGGACGGTGTCGAGGAGGTCAAAGTAGTAGCTGAGCGGTTCGTCTGGGGGAGTTCCCCACATCAAGTTATCTACGCTCGTGCCTTCGAGCGAGATCTTTGAATCCAGTTCCGTCGGAACCTCTCCACCCAAACAAAACGACTCGACCCACCACGCTTCGACGAAGGCAATGTGGAGTAGATTCGCGCCGATGCTCGGTGCATGGCGATACGGCTGCCAACTCATCAGGGGTTGGGGAACCTCGCCAAGTTCGCCACGCCATTCTCGGCTGGAATCCTCTAGTGAGGCAAGCAGGAGGCCGTATTCAAGGGGATAGCCTGGGAGAGGGGAGACATCGAAGTGATGGGACATCTTCCCCCTATTATCGCAAACTCGCGACTATTCGTCGGCGAATGGATCGTATTCGTCAGGAATTGCAGCGGCTGAATTGCGGGGTGCGGCTTGCGATGAGCCACCGCCACCTGCCGCTGGAGCGTTGCCTGCGTCGTCACGAGGTCTGTCGAGGGCCATTACATTATCGGCCACGATCTCGACGATTTCGCGAGGCTGACCTTCCTTGTCGGTGTACTTGCGACTTTCTAGTCGGCCTTCGACACCAACGAGCCTGCCCTTCGTGAGATAGTTGTTGACGTACTCGGCGGTTTTGTCCCAAGCCGAGACTCGGAAGAAGAAGGCATCCGGCTCGTTTTGGTCTTGTGGCTTGAATCGCTTATTGACAGCGATCGAAAAACTAACCACGCTCTTCCCGGTGGTGGTGGTTCGAAGTTCAGGATCGCGGACCATGCGACCGGTGACTATAACTCGGTTAATCATGAGCCATAGGTTACACCAAACCGTTGCGCAAGTGAAGTCCGGAACTCGCACCGACGCTCGATCCGTAGTGGCACTGGGATGCCGACTACACTGCTTTTTCTTGCTAGCTACCTCAGTTCGATTCAGAACCCTGGGGAGGCGGTTGACAAGTTGATTGCGGCTGAGCTGAAATCTAGCCGCATTCCCGGCTTGAGCCTAGTCGTCGTCCAACACGATAAGGTGATCAAGCGGACAGCCTACGGGATCAATGACCTTGAACAGAAGACCTCGATGACGACTGACCTCGTCTTTGAGTCCGGCTCAATCGGAAAGTCGTTCACTGCCACCCTCACCCTGCTACTTGCTGAAGAGGGCAAACTCTCGCTCGACGACACCCTTGAGAAGCGGTTGCCAAAGTGTCCAGATCGATGGAAGACGATCACTCTCCGCCAACTCTTGAATCAAGTCTCGGGCTTGCCCGACTATGCCCTGGTGCCTGGACTTGGCCTCGTCGAGACTTGGACCTACGATCAGTGGCTCACAAAGATGAGCACCCTGCCTTTTGATTTTCCAACCGGTAAGGCGTTTGCATACAGCAATACCAACTATTTGATCATGGGCAAGGTGATCGAGGAGATCACTAAGGAGCCCCACACCGAGACCGTCAAGAAGCGCATCTTTGATGTCGCGGGGATGAAGCGAAGCTACGTTGCCGATCAGCAGCTGATCATTCCACACCGTGCGCACGGATATTTGAAGGGGCCCGAAGGATTTGCAAATGGGCTCTTTATCCCCCCTGGCTATGCGGACGGCTCATTCATAAATCACCCGGATGACCTTATCGCTTACGAACGCGCTCTGCGGGAAAAGAAGATCCTCAAGCCGGAATCATTGCTCATCGCCCAGACCTCTGCGAAGCTCCCCACGGGAAGGAAGACAGGCTACGGGATGGGATGGTTTGTGCGAAACATCTATGGAACGTCCGTTGTTAGCCATGGTGGCAACACCGGGGGATTCTTTGCCTCTCTCACCCGCATTGAAAGCGCAGACATGACGATCGTCTTGATGGGCAATGTGTTCGACGTTCCTGGAGACTCCATCGCCCTAAAAGTTGCTCAAGAGTACGTTCCCGACCTGAAGCCGAAGAAGCTGAGCGAGAAACCAGATCCAGATCCGACTCGGACGGCGAAGTTGCTGAAGGCGCTTCAAAGCTTGGCCGCACAAAAGCCGGACGACTCGCTTCTCGACCCTGAAATGGCCGCTCGACTTAAGACCGGTCGAGGTCAGATGGGCATGTCGGGCTTGGCCAAATTCGCCAAAGTGACGACGCTGAAGTTCCTTGAGGCCGTTCCAGATGAGCCAGACCTGCTTGTCCGCTACCGCGTTGAAGTCGACGGCAAGCCCGTCGTTGTGCTATTCGTTGTCACTGCAGAGGGCAAAGTGTTCGCCGTGTCGGCTCGACCAGAATAAATGAAAAAGGGGGCGATCAATGATCGCCCCCTTCTCGTTGCCTTCAGGCCGAAGAAATCTTAGTCGTTCTTGTAGATGCGGTGTCGGATGATGTCATCCGAAATTCGCATAAGTCGGTTGAGCTCGGCGGGAACCTTGGCCTCTGCTTCGAAGTGCATGAGAACGTAGTTGCCTTCCTTCAAGCCCTTGATCTCGTAGGCGAGCTTGCGCTTCTCCCACTTGGCAGCAGACTCAACTGTGCCGCCCTGGTCCTCAACAATTCCCTTGAACTTGTCGGCAACCTTCTGAACGTCGGCATCTGTAAGATCCGGCTTCACGATGTAAAAAGCTTCGTATTTTCGCGTTGGCATTTTGCTCTCCGTGGTCTCAGGCTCCATGGGGTCACGATGCGCGACCTGGCAGAGCAGAGAGAACTTAGAGAGTTTACCTTGAACTTGCCGACCTGTGGGACGGTCCTCTCAAGCTCGGTCTTCGCAACGAGGTCTTTTCTAACATGTTGGATCCTCAAACAAGGCAGTGTGTTTCGATGGCTATCCAACACGTCTGGATTGTGGAGGTGCATCCTCGGTGCGTACCATCTCGGAGATGTGTGTCGCTAGCCGTTCAGAACGGTAACGGGCACTCACAAACCTTCTCCAGGTGCACAAGTGGCAACGACATGGGGTGCGCCTTTTGCCACCATGTAAACGTCGGCAAAGTTCTGGATTGGTCGGCTATATCCACCACCACATTCAATCGCCTATACAGGTTCACTCTTTCGAATATGAATCAAGGTTCCGAAATCCGCCTACACGCTTGGATGAGCAGACACGGCTCTAGTGTGTCAAGGTAAGCTGACTTTGAGCAGTTTATTCAAATAATGAAAGCCACTCTTGTGTCCTTAAGGCAATCTGACGCGGCTCGCATTGCTGGTGCACCGCAATTGACGCCCGAACTGCTCGCGGCGAGTGGAGCCCGATATTCTCGGAACAACGAAGGACTGGAGGCGATCCTTTCAAAGATCGATCCCGAAAATCTTGACAAGTCCGTCGACTCGATTTTCAAAATGATCGACTATGGGCACCAGTCAATCGCGGACATGGTGCCAATTTCGATCTTCCTTGACGAAATTTCGATTTGGTTGGCATACCTTATCTGGTCTCAGTGCCCCACCTCTGGGGGTCAAGAGTCGTCAACAAGGTACGTCAAACTCTCAGTCGATGGAATTGCGCGACCGGAAACATTCGGACTTCGTCCCGAGGAAATACCATACTGGATGACATTCGTGAGTGAGTCTTTTCAGTTCTATTCTGCTGCACTTGCTTTTTGGGAAGCTGTAGCCATCAAGAATCCAGAAGTAATGCGAATACCCAAGAGCCTGCTGGCCGATCCAAGCGAGAAAGCGCAAAAACAAGTCGCCAGGATGCGAAGAAACTTCGCATTTGACCGTTCTCGTTACTTCCTGCCAGTCTGTGCCCTAACCAACATGATGCTTGTCATGTCAGCTAGGGGTTGGGTGCAACTTTGCCAATATCTGCACTCACACTATCATCCGGAAGCCCGTATCCTCGGAGGGCTTATCAACGAACAGCTACGTCTTGAAGCGCCGCGTTTGATCAAGCACGCCAAAGAACAACCTGGGACAGTTGCCGGACTCAAGGAAGAATTCGAAAGTTACTCAATACTATGCACCGCTCGCGAGCCAAGAGAGTTTGATCCTCGGGCAAATTCTCGTGCGGAGGTTGAATTGTTACCTCCCCCAGGAGCAACTGATGATCTCCTAAGCAACTCATTCAGACATCATAGCCATCGATACGCCTATATTGCGGAACCGCTTCGATCCACACTTATTCGATTTGGCTGGGAAGCGGTCTCGATTGCTGAAATTAGAGACCTGAACCGTCATCGCACGGGCACAAAATACTGCCCAGCTGTGCCGATTGGCTTCTATTTGGCCCAAGATGAAGCACAACGCCTGGGCCTAGAGTTGCCGAGCGCTTTCTACAGCTTCGGCCAAGAACTTCTCTTCGAAGCACGACGAAAACTCGCCGACCGCCAAACCAGCTATTCTTCGCTACTACTTCTTGGCCATGAATTCGAGTTCTGGCATTCTACAACCCTTGATAAATACGTTTACGAGGTTGAGCTAAGAACCGGAACGGGAGCTCACTACAGATATGCCAAACACCTCATTGCAACTGTTGACCAACTCAGTCTAAAGTTTCCAAAGACAGTCAAAATGATCGCTATTGGCTCAGCTGAACCTGAGTAGTTTGTGCGCTCTTTATGTACACAGTAATGTCATAAAGTTCTGGAGCCTGGGTGCCGGCAGAATAGAGAGGATTGTATTTTAGCGGCACCAAATACGTCAATCGAATTCTGCGCTCACGCAAGGCGTACAGTGCGCTGCCAACAAACGCCAGCTTTGTGTTCATAGCCGCAATGGTAAGGTTCTTGTTGGCATAAGCGGGACATTTGACTTCAAGCGACTTATATGTGTCGTCGATTGAGTTCGCGCTGAAAGTAACTTCCTCCATTTGCGGAACCTGTATGCGTTGCCTCAGATAATCCACCACACCCTCACTCACCGTGCCTGCTCCGAGTATTGTAGAGGTCCCCTTTGCCTCGCTACTTATCGCCAAAATCGAAGGTTCAACGACCTCGATTAGTTGAAATAATCGCTCTGGCTCGTGGCCAGCGAGAGCGATCAGCACCTTTTCCCCCTCAGTCAAGAATATCCCAGGATAACCCAGAATGCTCCGTGTCGTAAACACACCCTTTGACAACCACCTGTCTTCTTCAGCTAATCCCGGACGGGTAGTCGCGTAACCATCCGGATCGTCTCCCGGTCGTGTGTAGAGGATGTTAACAGAAGTTATTGAATCCCTTCTGACAGATAACGCAAACAACACCAAGCCGATCAATTCTCTCGGCATACAAGACACATCAATTACGAACGACTCATGATCTGCATCGATGCTTGACCACACCCAATTCCACAAATCCTTCACCTCGAAGCGATCGATCACGGGCATCTCAGCAGAGCACAGATCTTTCCATACTTCAGTCTGAGCTCTAGACTGTGAGGATTCTTCCTTTATCAACGCACATCTCACATTCTCTTTCAGACCACCTTCTAGAAGGAATTGCCTCAGCCCAGACGAGGACCTCTCCTCAAAAGAAGGAAGCCCCAGGAATAAGGTGTCCTGAGCAAAAGTCATTAGTATCCTGCCTCATCAATGGCGATCATGGGCCAGTCACCCGAATCAAGAAATGAGAGTTGCAATTGTGGCGCGCCCTGACTCTCAGACCTCTCAGGACCCCTATCCATGAAACTTCGGGCTCGCGCTGAGGTCAATGATAGATATCCGCTGTAGGCGGAAACGTCTAGGTCAAATGCAGGAGCCAACCGCCGAGTCAGCATGTAAAGATTGCGCCGCCCGGTCCCTTCCTTGCGGCTAATGAACCCTTTCATTAAATAACCTTCCGCAATCGCCAGATCGATAACCCTTGAGACATCAGGATCGGGTTCGTCTTGAAACGCAAAGGAAAAGACTCTGCGCTCAGAGTCGCTTGAATACATCTTGTCTTTGAAGACACTCCCCAACGCTTCGATGAACCTGTGCACCTGCCCCCACTCTTCGGGAGTAGCCGAACGGTCGCGCCTCTGGCTCGCATTGGAGATATCAAGTAGCAACTCTGATGCGTATTTCTTGACCACGTCGCTTTGAATACTTGCGTCTATCGCTGTAACTCGCTCCGCGCTGGCTGGTTTTATCCGCCTCCTTTGGCTGTCGTACATCCTCTGTGCGCAGATGATAAAATCGCGAACAAGACCGCTACTCAACTCTGCCAGAGTCTCAAATCCAGCGTAAATATATGTTCCACTTGTCCTCCGCGCCAGAAGGCTCTTTTTATACTCGGAAGTTAAGTGTCTGTAGACATTGTCCTTAATTGCCCGACCGGAATGTATTGTGGAGTATTCCGCGATGAGCTTGGCCTCAAGAGTCTTTACTTTTGCCTCCTGAACTAAATCTGGTGGGAAGAACGATTTTGCGGAGGCATCTATACCTTTGAGCTTTAGGCGACTTTCGCAGATTTGACGAAGTAACTCCACGTAGTTTTCGAGCTCGTCCTTCAAATGGCGTGTCGCGACCTCATATAAAAAGAAGTCGTGCGGGTGCTGAATTGCTGAACGACCCTTCGTCTCATAGGTCTTGTACAAATACATGGTGCTGACCTTGAAAGCGACGCTGCTTCGTCTTCGTGCAATCCATGTGTTTAGAGTAATTGTGTGAGATTCCGGCAAATCGTCTGCGTCATCTACGAGGAAATAAATCGTTTTCCCGGTGTTGCTTGGAATCCAATCCGCTATAGGACCGAGTAGCGTGTCAAACGTAAAAACCGGCCCCTGGTAGGATGCCTTGTCGTAGAAGCGTTGTGCAATAAAGGAATTGAAGAGCCGTAGTAACTCACGTTCGAGCACTGACGAGAATTCTTCCAAGAAGACTTCGTACGTGGACCTTTTGAAGATGTAAGTCTCTACTGAACTGAATTGGAATGCCATCGATACACGGTCTTGTGCAAGCTGTTGCAGCGCCTGCCTCCGATCTTGAGGAACAAGTTCTAGGTGCTTTGTTAGGACGCTTGCAAGTTGCTTCGTAAGGAGCAAAACAAGATGACTCTCGCTCAGCATAAACTTCAGAGCGTCGTCCTGAAACACATCGAACTCAGTTGTAAGTAGTTCCGTGTCTCTTACCGGAACATAGACCGACAAGAATGAAACGTTCTCATTCAGAAGTTTCTGACAGTCGTATTGCAGGATGCGGAAAAGCATCGTCTTTCCTGTTCCGCGCAAGCCATTTATGAAGCAGTTCTCTCGGCCATTGACTCTGTCAAGACGTTTGTCGTCACACCATAGGCTAACCGCTTCTTGCGCACTTAGTTTAGAAGCGGTAACAAGCTCAAAGGGGTTGGGCTCAGCGTGTTGGCTCAATCATTTCCTCCCTAACCATTTGTTCAAAAACCTGCCGCAGCCTGATGGCTGGGTACTTTGCAGGCCGCCTGCCGCTTTGCCACTTAGACGGCTAGAAGATGAAGAATTGTACATGGTGGCGAAAGCATCTTCTAAACATTTGAATCCCGCTTCCTTGAGTTCAATGGAACGCTCGCACAGACCTTTCTTGTTTTCTGGATAGCCGTTCAGGAGATTAAGCTTGAACTGTCGGAGGGCCAACTTTTGACCTCCTGGCGGTGCTTGTGACCACGGCTGAATTGCCACGTCGATTTCTGACATGCTGAGATACGGTCTCCCATATTGCGAGCAATAACGTGCCTCGCTTTCGATGGAGTTCAGCTTCTTCTCAAGAAATTTAATGAATGAAGATACGGAATCGGTGTCGCCGTCATGAATCCCCGGGTAGCACCTGTAGACGAGTTTCAGACTTTCATCTCTCAATTCGAAGTTTGCAAAGGATCTGGCATACGCGTGGGCCAACTTACTATGCTCTGAAGCCTGGTAATGTTCAAGGAGGTATTCCGGTACACGGCTTGGATTTTCTGCCAGTTCGTCCGCGATACGAAGTAGTGCGGCAAGCAAGTGGAGTCGCGGATGCGTATAGTTGTTTGCTTCGATCGCCCGGAACGTATCTTTGCCAAACTCCTTGTGCTCTCCCCCATGGACGGAAGCTACATCGCGGATATGTTCCATTTCCACCGTACCAGTAAATAGAGGCTTGCGCTTCGGAGACGCGATGAAGTCTCCAACCCTTTGCGGATGTTCCTTGCGACCGCTAACGTTGGTGGCATCATGGACGTGCGCAGCGCAAAGTAGAATGTATGCTTCAAGAACACTAAGGGGGTTTCCGTTTTTGCGGCTTTCGATCGAATCTGCGAGTTTGTCGAGGTTCTTAATTAGATCAACAATATGATCGCCGTTATGTCGAGTGAAGATGTCCGGAGAGTCGTCGCTGTTCGCAGCCGTTTCGGCAATGGCCAAGCCGGTGTCCGTATCAGAATGGATTCCTTGGAAGAACCTCTCCTCCATGTAACGAAAGGCAGTCAGGTATTTCTTTGCCTCCGCAAAGTCTTGATGCTTGGGATCAGCAGAGGCATTTTCTAGCTTCTTTACCAAGTGTCCAGTGGTGACTTCGCTCATCCTTTGATGACCTCTTCGAAAACTGCCCTGGCCAGTAGTGGAGGGACCATGTTTCCTACTTGCTGTTGCTGGAATCCTATACTACCGGTGAATGTGAAGGTGTCAGGCACTGACTGTATTCTTGCGGCTTCTCTCACTGAAAGCCCCCTGTGTTCCACGGGATGTATCAGCATGTTTTTTCGATAGTTTCCTATCACGACGGAAGGCTCGCATAGGTGAAGCCTTCGGTAAATTCCGGTGTGGCATTTAAGCCGATTCGAGTAGGAGGCCATAAGCGATTCTGGAATGGCTTCCCAGTTTTCTCCTGGTCGAATGTGTCTGTATCGCTCAATAACAACCGAGTTATTCCTTGTAACCAGGTTGCCGCTAACCTCAGGACTGCTTGAGCGTAGTAGGGCGGCATATTCACTATCTGCATCAACTTTGTAGGGCAGGAGATCAGTGGATGCACCATTCGGAAGAGAGGAAAGGTCGTGAATCGCGTCCCTGACGGTCCGCGTCTCGACGACGGGGGGTAAAACGGCTTCGGGAATCTCACCTCGTGAACCGACCAGGAAGACCCTCGTTCTGCGTTGTGGGATTCCAAAATCCACTGCATTGAGCACGTAGGTGCGAGTGTTGTAGCCGAGGTCCTTAAGGTTCCTGATTGCGCCTTCAAGAAAAATGGAGTGGTCCGTCTCTAGGATGCCTTTCACGTTTTCCATAACGCAAACGTCGGGCTCATAGAACGCGACAGCATCGATGAAAGCAAAAACCAGGTGGTTTCTAGGGTTGGGGTGGTTGCGTGTCCTCTGATTGGAAGTCGAGAATCCTTGGCATGGAGGTCCTCCAAATACAATGGTGCGTTTACCGTCATTGTCAGGCCTGACCCAGGACCGAAAAGTGCGCACGTCCTGCACGTGAGTTTTCACTCCGGGGAAGTTACGCGCGTACGTTGCACTAGCGTGAGGGCAAAGCTCAACTGCCTCCACGACTTCTATCCCGGCGGAGGTTGCTCCTAATGACATCCCTCCTGCCCCGGCGAACAGATCAATCCCAACCCACTTCGACACGTCTTTTCAGCCTACCTCCGTGCAAGGCTATGGAGTACAGGTATTTTACGTGTCCGCCATATGTAACCATCTGTGCTCTGTGTAGTTCTTGGCGGCTGGCCGCAGGCTTGGCCCCAGGGTGGGCGGGACGAGCGGGGATGCCACTGGTCCGCAAGGATGGCTTGTGCCTTGCGGACCAGTGATTGACGCAACGTCGTCACTTCGTCCATGCCGTCCCTCTTTTACAAAACTCTCATTGACCATACAGGAGAACAATTCTTACTGTTCGGCGGGTGCCCTCAAATCATGCGGCCTCAGCTCGGGAATCACTGGATTCAAGACCATTTTGAGTCTTAGGTACGCCGAGGACGCCATCTCGTGAAAATGGCCGAGCAGATTGAACGCCTTTCTCCGTTTTCGCTTAGGAATCTCCATGAGATGACCGATAACGGTTCAGGTTATTCTGAGGGTCAAAGCCTTCGGCGAACACTGGCGTGCAAGGCGCAAACCATCCTCGCGCGCCCGTGGCACACAATCGAGTGTCATGACTCGTCTCGCCCACCTTGTCCGATTCCGGAATCGAGGCTACGCCATTCGTCGCTTTCGTGAGGAAAGCAGCTTCGTCTTGTCCCGATACTTGTTCACCGTTCGTCGAGCCACCACTACACCTTGCTCGGTGAGGATCTCGGCGATGCGTTCATCGCTAAACGGGTTCGAAGGGTTCTCGGTAGCGAGGATCTCTTCGATCATTTTTTGAATGCGAAGTGCCGGCTTGAAGAACAAGTCAAATGAAATCACTTCACCGTTTCCGATTTGCACGAACTTGTCGGCGGTCGCTCGGCTGATTGTGCTTTCGTGGACGCCAATGACTCGCGCAATCTGGCTACGCGTTAGCGCTGTCAAGAACCGGTAGTCGCCGGTGGAGATGAAGCCCAACTGGTGCTGTAACAGGAAGTGCCCGATCCTCTCCATGGTTCGTTGGCGCTGCTTCAGACACTCGATGAACGTTTCTGCCCGGTCCAGATAGACAGAGATATGTCGCTTTTCATCCTTGTCAGCAAGCGGGCGCGTCTTGAGTGACTCGAATCGCTTTTG
>JBBRHU010000021.1:0-17947 GCA_038222255.1 Fimbriimonadales bacterium
AACCAGTGGTATCGGGCCAGTTAACGGGTGTGTTTGACGTCTCTCTTGAGCGAGAGATCTTACGGGGAATCAAAATCTCCGAAGACTTCGGATTCAAGATGATCGTCGCGGGCGGGCGTGACAGCTATCGCGTCGCCGACCTGCTTGCGCAAAAGCAGATTCCTGTCTTTCTAAGCGTTGACTATGGAGTCGAGCCCGTGACAACTCCTGACGACAGCAAAACTCCCGCTTCCAGCCAAACCCCCGTCGAGGTGAAGAAAGAGAGGAATGACAAATGGAAAGAGCAGTGTGCAGGAATTCTCGCACTCCAAAAGGCAGGCGTAAAGGTTGCTTTGTCCACCGGTGGTTCGGCTCGGGAGTTTCTTGAAAACATCCGCAAGCTCATCAAACTCGGGTGGAGCAAGTCCGAGGCACTGAAGTCACTCACGAGCGGTGCAGCCACAATCTTGGGAGTCCAAGATCAGCTCGGCACAATCGAGAAAGGAAAAATGGCGAATCTAGTTTTGATGTCGGATCAGTTTGATGGCGAAAAGTCCAAGGTCACCTCAGTCTGGGTTGCTGGCAACTCCGTCTTCACGGCGAAGGAGGAAAAGAAGTGAATAGCCTTATCCTTCTCGGCCTTCTTCAGGCTGGATCTGCCAAGTCAGCAGTCTCTCAATTTCCGGTTGAACTTGAAGCAAACCGAATTCCTAAGACCATCGCGAAGGGCAACTGCGTCATTCACGCAGGGCGAATTCTGACCGCGACCCACGGCACTATCGAGAATGCCGACATCATCGTTACCAAGGGCAAAATTGCCAAAATCGGCAAGGGCTTGCCTGTCCCAGAGGGTTATCCCGAGATCGATGCGAGAGACAAAGTTGTTGCCCCGGGCATTGTCGACGGACACTCTCACCGTGCAAGCGACGGTACAAACGAAGGTTCTGAAAGCATCACTGCCGAAGTGAGAATCGGCGACGTCTTGAACCTCAGCGCGCTTTCAGCATGGCAAGCTCTCGCGAGTGGTCACACCTCAGCACTGATTTTGCATGGTAGCGCGAACAATGTCGGCGGGCAGAGCGTGGTGATCAAGTACAAGTACGGCCGCCCCGCCTACGAGGCTCCGATCAAGGATGCTCCGCGAATGATCAAGTTCGCGCTCGGCGAGAACGTCACCCGCAAGACAGATACCACCGGTAGCCGCTTCCCCCGAACACGAATGGGACAAGAAGCCGTGTACCGCAGAGGGTTCAACGAGGCGAAGGAGTACATCAAAGCCTGGAAAGACTTCGATTCGGGCAAGTCTAAGGTTCGACCTCGCACCGACCTCCGACTCCAGACACTTGCCGACGTTTTGCAGCGCAAAGTCTGGGTCCAGTGCCACAGCTATCGTTCAGACGAAATGCTGATGATGGTCCGACTAAGCCAGGAGTACGGCTTCAAGATCGGTGCAATGCAGCACGCGCTCGAAGCCTACAAGATCGCTCCTGAGATCGCAAAGGCCGGCGTTGGAGTTTCAATGTTCATCGACAGCTGGTCATTCAAGGCCGAGGGTTACGACTCGATCCCCTGGAATGCGGCTATTTGCCAGAAGGCTGGCGTGACCGTGTCGATCAACACCGACGGCGTTTCTGGCACAACTGCCCTCAACATTGATGCCGCAAAGACGATGCGATTCGGTGGATTCACCGAAGAGCAAGCCCTGCGGACGATCACGATCAACCCAGCGAAGGAGCTCGGTATCGACCATCGAGCAGGCAGCATTGACATCGGTAAAGATGCCGACTTTGGTATCTGGGATGGCCACCCGCTGAGCGTTTACGCAAAGTGCGCGATGACGATGATTGAGGGAGAGGTCTTCTTCGAGCGGCGCGATGCGTTCAACATCGATAAGAAGAGCCTCCGAAAGAACAAACTCGATCCCCAGCTGCACGCAACCGAGAATCAGGCTCCAGTTCCAAAAGGAAACTCGTTCTTCGTTCGAGGAGCGACTGTGCACACCATCTCTGGTGCAGACATCCCCAATGGCGATGTATACGTCTCGGGCGGAGTGATCTCACAAGTCGGCCGTAACCTTTCGGTGCCAAAAGGAGCGACGGTCATCGAAGGCAGGGGACTGCATGTCTACCCCGGCTTCTTCGATGGTTCAAGCACGATTGGATTGATGGAAATCAGCCCCATCCCCGTCATGGTGGACAATCGCGAACTTGGCTCGTACCAGCCTGACCTTGATGCGCTGACAGCCCTTTGGGTGGAATCAACGCACTTTGGCCCGGCAAAGTTCAATGGCGTCACAAACGCCTTTATGTTGCCTGGAAACGGAGCGGTTGCCGGACAGGGCGCCGTGATCAACACTGATGGTTACACTACCGAGCAGTTCGGCGTCTCTCGCCGACATGCCCTCGTGCTTAATTTCAGCGCGGGCGGAAGGAACTTCGACTTCGACCTGTGCGATATCGTCGATAGTTCGATGCTTTTCGGTGGCGCATCCAATCTCGGGACTGAGCATCTCACGCTAAACCAGCTTGAGGATTACTACAACTACCTTGGAGGCGCAATCCCCGTTCGTGCCCCGCAAGCAACCAGCTCGAACTCGGCTCTCGAAGGCTACTTCGACAAGTCGATCACTTACATGAAGAAGCGAGAGTCTGACCCGACGACTCCCGTCGACACCCCGATGGAGGCGATGATTCCCTACCTAAAGGGCCAGAAGATGGTGGTCCTAAACGTTCGGAACGCTGCCTCGATTCGAGGTGCGGTTGCCTTCGCTGAGAAGTACAAGCTCAAGGCAGCCCTTGCCGGAGCGAGTGAGGCTTGGCGAGAAACGGCGCTGCTCAAAAAGAGCGGAATTCCGGTCATCGTGAGCCCGGCAGGCAAATCCACGCTCGGAGCAAACACGACCGATAACTCCTGGGACCCATACGACACGCCCTATGTGTCGCCTGGACTCCTTGCAAAGGCCGGCATCAAGTTCTGCTTCCAGAGCGGTGGCGGTTCGGACGTGATGAACCTCCCCGAAAGAGCCGGACAGCACTGCGCTTACGGTCTTTCACGCGAAGATGCGTTGAAGGCGCTCACCCTCTGGCCTGCACAAATCTTCGGAGTCAGCAATAAGCTCGGATCAATCGAGAAGGGCAAAATTGCAAACCTGATCATCACCGATGGTGATCCATTTGAGATGACGACGAAGATGCAGTACGTGCTCATCAATGGCAAGCCATCTCCCTTGACGAGCAAGCACACGATGCTTCGCGATAAGTACATGGGACGCTAGGTTTCGGGTCTGGGGGCGACGACGACGTTCGCCCCCATTTTGCGGCACGGGTATCTTCGAGAAAACCCATGCCACACCGACCATTCGAAGATTCAATCGAAACCGACTTTAAGTCGCGGCTCGACTACGCGGGATATCTTTATCTGGACGAGCTGCTAAACGCCCAGCATCCTCTCTCAAACCCTCCACACCACGATGAGATGCTGTTCATCATTCAGCATCAAACATCCGAACTCTGGATGAAGCTCGCCGTCCACGAACTCCGAGCGGCCGTCGAACATGTAAAGCGGGACGAACTCCCTCCGTGTTTCAAGATCCTCGCGCGGGTCAAGCAAATTCAGCGCATGCTCTTCGAACAGTGGGCGGTCCTAGAAACCCTAACCCCAAGCGAATATGCACAGTTCAGAGGAGTCTTCGGGTCCGCGAGCGGGCTGCAGTCTTTTCAAAATCGCATGATCGAGTTTCTGTTTGGGAACAAAGACGAAAAGCTCCTTGCGGTTTTCCAACACGATCCCGCGACTTACACCTTGCTCCTGGAATTGCTCCGAGCGCCGAGCCTCTACGATGAGTTCCTTCGGCACCTTGCTCGGAAAGGGTTTGCAGTTCCCCCTGAAACAGTCGAACGAGACTGGACCCTTCCCTATGAGTCGAGCGAAGGCGTTACGATGGTCTTCAAGGAGATCTACGATAACCCAGATAAGTATTGGGCAGCGTACGAGATGTGCGAGAAGCTCGTCGACGTTGAGCAGCAGTTCGCCCTCTGGAGGTTCAGACACATGAAGACGGTCGCGCGCATCATCGGATTCAAGCGTGGTTCAGGGGGTTCTTCCGGCGTCCCCTTCCTCGAACGTGGACTTGGCATCCGGCTCTTCCCAGAACTTTGGGATGTTCGAACGGAGATAGGAACTTGATCGAGTCCGCTGTCGCAAAACTAGGCACCGGACCCCTCACCGAAGAAGGGATCAAGGCGCACATCCTGCCGCTTTTCTCTCGTGTGCTATCGGCAAAGGTTTCGCAGGAGATCTACCTCGCCAATCACTCGCTCGGCAGACCTCTCGACCAAACATCCGATGACGTCGCGAGGGGAGTCAACCTATGGTTCTCGAAGCTAGATCGGGCTTGGGCAGATGATGCCTGGCCTGCGGAGATGAATGCTTTTCGACAGCGCGTCTCGAAGTTGCTCGGACTTTCGGAGCCTCACTCCGTGGTGCCAAAAACTTCTGCAGGGCAGGGGCTTCGTGCCGTTTTGAATGCTCTCCCACAAGATGGATCGAGTCGACCGGTGCAGGTCGTGTCAACTCGTGGAGAATTCGACAGCATTGATTTCATCCTGAAAACCTATGTCGCGAAGGGCAAGGCCGAGGTTCGCTGGGTTGAAACCAAGGACTCTGAAGGCGGAATTCCGCTCTTCACAGCTGAAAGCATCCTCGTCGCGATCAGCCCAGGTGTGGACCTCGTCGTGGTTTCCATGGTTGCCTTTACCACGGGTCAGATCCAAACGGACCTTGTCCGTATCATTGAGAAGTCACACAGCGTCGGCGCCCTAGTGCTCGTGGATGTCTATCACGCTTGCGGCGTGATCCCGATCGAGATGGAGACGATGGAGATCGACCTCGTCATCGGAGGATCGTACAAGTACATCCGTGGGGGCCCGGGTGCTTGTTGGCTCGCGATTCACCCAGACGTGCTCAAGCGAGGCTTGCGAACTCTCGATACCGGTTGGTTTGCCAAGAAGTCACCGTTCGCCTATGATCGATCAGACGAACCTGAGGTCGCAGAGGGCGGTGACGGTTGGCTCGAATCAACCCCACCGGTCATAACTGCCTATCAAGCTTCTGCTGGACTCCGCTTCACACTCGCGATCGGCGTTGATCGCATACGCGCTTACAATCTCCAACAACAGGCGCTCCTGCAAGATGCGTTTGTTCGTCTTGACGTGCCGGTATTCGCACCGAAACAGCCGGAAGAATTCGGAGCTTTCACTCTCCTACCCTCGACAGATGCAAAGGCTCTTAGCGCAGAACTCCTCAAAGTTGGGGTCAACACAGACGCTCGTGGAGGAACCGTTCGGTTTGGGCCAGACCTCTTGAACACCAGCGCCGAACTAGAACGGGCCGCTGAATTGACCGCGCAGGTCCTTTCAGCGACCTCGTGAATTCGGCTCGGACTTAATCATCTGTAGGACTCGAAGCAGTTCATCTGTTCGAGACCTCTCCATCGCACTCCGATTTTTGGTTTCCGACAGATCCTCGCGCAAGTTGTACAGCTCGTGAGTTCCCTTTTCGCGAGGAATAAGCTTCCAGCCCGCCCGTGCCGTTGTTGTGCAGGATGGACACCCGACCAAAGGATCAGTTTCTTCCGCCCGGTCAGCGTCTCGAGGACTCGATTGTTGGAGTCTCGAGCGAGGTGGACCAGTTCGCTGGGACAGGCAGTCGGTTGCTCCAGGTCTTGCCGTCCTCAAGCAAGACGGTCGAGAGGTGCCCGAGATATTGACCTTTCTCCTGGTCGACCACGACTTGACGCGAAGTCTCTGCCGTCAGCTCGACAAAGACGGTCGTCTACTGAATGTGTGTCATTGGCAGCGAAATCCGAACCATCGTTTTAAACCGATTTTGTATAGAGGATAAAGTCAAAAAGCTTGCAACTCTACGATGCGCGAGCTTGAGGGAGGAAACTTGGTGCCGCCAAGAACGGTCAGTTTGATGTACCTCGACTGAGTTTCCACAATCTTGTGCCGGTAGCCTGCAGCCGTAGCGATTGTGGTGTTCTTCGCGGCGTCTACTACCGTCTTCCACTCTCCAGGTTTGCCGAAGGAGATTTGATACCGCGACGAGGCCGACCCGTCCCAGAACGAATAGAGTCTCAACTCTTTGATCACTGTGAGCCGCCCAAGATCGATGACGGCGTCCTGTGGACTTGGATAGGCGAGCCAATAGCTCATCCGATCTCTGACCTCACCGTCAACGATTCGGCTTAGCGGGAACTCTGGTGAGCCCTGTGGACCAGTTACCCGACAACCTTTCGTCAGGCTCTCGACTTTCTGACTTCGCCGGGTGGTGATCCAAATCGTCTCGCCGATCGGTTTCCACGAACCTCCTGTGCCTGCCTGAATTTCCCACCTACCTTCTGTCGCGGGATTCCACCGGTCGGTCAAAACCTCGCTACCATCCGTCCCCCGAACTCTGAGGACTTGACCCGGTCGTGAGGTAAGTGATGGATGATCGGCCAACTCGACCTGCGTATTCATTTGTTCGAAGGGAAAACAACTTCGCCACCAGATCCGCCTTAGAGCCTCGTTCTTGGAGAGGCTTCGGTCTCCACCCGCTGCCAAACCGTAGGCAATGATTCGCTCGGGTAAGAACCTGAGGGCATCCCATTCGTGGCCCTCCCACCAGCAAAGCATTGAGCCTAAGATTTGCTTGCTATCGCCAAGGAAAACCTCTCGCTTGTCCGAGTCGAAGGGCACGACGTGCCTAAACCACCGCGCATCGAACTGCCCTATCCTTGCGGGGGACGCCATCGTGAAGTTATCGTTCGGATAGTGCCCAACTACGTAGAACGGGTCCCAGCCTGCGTTGACAATTCGAAAACCATCTTCCAGAAGCTTCGTCGGAGAGTAGTAGCTTCCTTCCCACGCGACGACGATCAGGTTCGGATTCTCCTTTCCGAAAGCCGCGCTAGCGGGTGAACGGTGGAAACCTTCCCAAACTATGGGGGTCTTGCCATAGTTCCGAACCTCCTTGATCATGGCGGAAAGAAAGCCGAGGAACGCCTTCTCCACGTCGGGCACCTGCTTCTCCAATCCTGGATAGTACGCTTCGTCGCCTCCGAGATGGATGTGTTTCGAACGGTCGAAAACCGTCATTACCTCTCGGATCAATAGGCGAATCTTCTCGATCGCCGCTGGATTACTGAAATCAATACACGAGCGCGAAGGCGACGATTTGATCGCAAATGTCTCGGGATAGGTGGCCACCAGGAGTGAGCTATGGCCGGGAAGATCGATCTCCGGAATCAACTCTACTCCCCGTTCAAACGCAAACTCCTGTAGCGATTTGAGTTCCTCAACCGTGTAGGTCGGACGCCGATGCTGATTCCTCTTCTCGATTCCTGGAAGAACTCGACTCGGGAACATCCAGTTCTGATCGTCGGTCAGGTGCAGTTGAATACTCTTGACGCGAGCAACCGAAGCTGCCCGAATGAGCGAACGCAGCGTGGACGGAGAGTGGTATCTCCGCGCGACATCTAGCAGGACGCAAGAATATGATTCTTGGGCGTTAACCACCCCATCAACGGTGGAGCGCAATCCCCACGCAAAACCTCTGGGTGTGGAGGCCGCAACCTGGTAGCCACGCGGTGTCTTCTCGATTGAGAAGCGATCTTGCGGGATGCGTGAATCGGCTCGCATCTCGTATGGCTTGGATGAGCGAACGGAATAGTCGGCTTGGAATGCCGCCCATATCCGAGTTTGCTCGCCATCGAGAAGGTCGAGGAGGAACATCGCTAGTTGTTTAGCGACGCGACCTGAGCAAAGAGATATTTATCAAAGCAGTACAGCGCGGCACCTTGAAGTGCCACCGACCACCCTGCCCCACAGAGTTTGGCACTCGACAGCTTGGGTACCGCGAGGGCGATGCCGACCGCCATGTAGCCCATGTTCATCCCCTCCATCAGCTTCATGAACTCTCGAAATTCGGCAGTCTGCGGAGTCGGTGCATTCCAGGCGAATGCGACGACGATGATGTTTACTAAGCACCATGCGGCGTTCATATACAGGAATGACTGAAGCACACCCTTACCACCCTTTTTGAAAATTATTGGGATCAGACTAAAGAAGATACAGGCGATAGACCAGGTGGCTAGACGAATAAGGTGTTGGCGAATCAGTTCATTCATTTAAAATCGACCTCAGTTTAGCTAGATTTGCTCAAGATAGTTAAGATTATCCGCACTGAGGATGAAATTTTCAGTGCAGGTAGGCTCAATCTGATGTCAGATCACCGAGACAACTTGGTCACCGGAAACCGAGTGGTGGGCGCAAGAAGGTCGTGGGGCCAGCTTCCCGACTCAAAGAAGTTCGGCGTCGGAGTCCTTGGCCTCCATGAGGGTAACACGATGCTGGTTGCCCTGCGAGAAAGTGAGCTCTGTCGCGCCGTTGCCGGTTGTGACTTACGGGCCGAGAAACGCGCCGATGCCGAGTTGACGACGCCGGGCCTCTTCACTACCGATAGCTATAACGAAATGTTGTCCCGCCCAGATGTGAACATCGTCGCAATCTACACTCCCGATGCATTGCACGCAGATCACATTGAGGCAGCCTTTCGGGCGGGAAAACACGTGATCTGCACGAAGCCTCTCATCAACGACCCCGCACGCGCCGACCGTCTCGTAACGCTCGCTACGGAAACTGGATGCCGTCTGCAAGTAGGGCAGTCCACGCGATTCGGCGAGCCTTTCCTGCGCCAGAGAGAATGTTTCGAAGCCGGAGACATCGGCGAGGTCCAGGTGGTCGACGCGCACTATAACCACCACATGGCTTGGTACTACCGCAAGAGCCCGTGGACGGTGGCCGAAACTCATTGGGCGTATCTTGGACTCTCCCACCCGGTTGACCTTGTTCGTTGGTACATCGGGGAGATTCGGGAGGTTCACGCCTACGGGATGACCACTCCGGTTGGGGAAGAGTTCGGCCTCCCCACCCCAGACGCGATGATCGTAAATCTGATTGGCGTGAATGGCCGCATCGGTCGAGTGCTCGGAAACTACGGCTACCACGAACTCCCCCGCGCTCGGTCGCTGATCGAATGTCACCTCATGGGCTCAAAAGGAACGTCGCTCGCCCGATACCCCGAACTCAGGTTCACCCGAATGGACGAACGCGGCGTCGAGATTGAAGAAGACTACACGCACGCAATGACCGGCTACTACTACCGGCACGAGTTGGTCGGGATGCACTATGGAGAGTTCTGCAACTACGCCGACTACTTTGCGTCAAAGCTCCTGTCTGGAGAACCCAATTCTCCAAACCTCGAAGAAGGTCTCGACACCGTTCGAGTCATGAGAGCGATTGTCAAATCTCTTGAAAGTGGCAAGGCAGAGTTGGTCTAGCTCGGACGCCAGAGCCAATATTGGGTGGTCGAGTCGTCGTCATTGGTTTCGTCTCGAACGTGGACAAACCCTGCCTTTGTCAACACCCGCTGCGATCCAGCGTTCTCGGGGGCTACCGTCGCGACGATCTGGCCCAATCCGAGCACGTCGTGGCCGTGCTGAACAAACGCCCGCACCGCCTCAGTTGCAAGTCCACGACCTTGGCAGTCGTGGAGAAAGGCGTATTTGATCTCCGCCTCCACGCGTTGATCGGGATGGACGAGTCCAGCGCAACCTACAAGGTCTCCGGTTGATTTCTCAATCAAAGCCACCATCCCATATCCGCGGTTCTCAAAGTTGCGATCCGTAACATCCACCCAGCCGCGACACGCTTCACGGGTCAGAGGTTCAGAATCGCCAACATACCGCATGGTTTCCCGATCGCCATAGATCGCGAACATGGCGTTCACGTCGTCGTTGGTGAGCCGTCGAGCGATGAGACGATCGGTTTCAAACAGCATTTGGATTCGCTTAGCTGAGCTACAAATAGCGTCGCGCATTTTCGATACAGCGTGGGACGGCGGTGAAGGGATCTTCCTCGCCTTCGTATTCCACACTCAGCCACCCATCAAAACCCGCATCCTTGAGTGCTTGAATGCAATCGCCGAGCTGAACCGTTCCCTCCCCGACCGCCGTCCCGAGATACTTCGTTCCGTCGAGTGCGGTATAGGCCCAACCTTCGTGATTCGCTGGAGCGAGCTTGAAGTCTTTGAAGTGGACCATGTTCGCGAGATGGGCTACCTGTTGGATGGCCTTGTGACTCGGTTGGTTCACAAGCAAGAAATTACCAGTGTCTGGATTCGCGCCGAGGACATCGTTTCCTGCCAAGGCTCGAACGTCAGCGATTAGATCCGCGACCTGGTCGCCGCGACCGGCAAGCTTGCCATGATTCTCCAGTGCAAGCTTGATCTCATGCTCGGCGGCGTAGGTCGAGCCCTGAGCGAGGCCCTCTACAATCCATGCCCGGGCTTGTTCAAACGTTATGCCCTCTGCGACATCTCCAGCAAAGACGCGGACTGTGTGGGCGCCGTGCAACAGCGCCTGGTCAACTCCAAAGCGAATCTTCGCGAGCTGTGCCTCTCGTTCTGCTGGCTCGATTTTTGCAAAGTTGTTTCCGACTGAGAAAATCGGGCAAGGCATCCCGTTCTCCGCGAGTGCGCCGAGCACGGCAGGTCGCTCGGCTTCGACATCCTTGTAGAAATACTCTAGCAATTCGACACCGTCCGCGCCAATGCGCTTTGCCTCTCGCACAAAGCCGGGGGCATCGATGAGACCTTTGCGGTGCGCCGATGCGTAGCTGTACATGCTGACTCCAATCTTCATGGCTTGGATTATGACGGCGTAAAATAGAGCGATGAGTTGGGGGCTATGATTGATTTCTGGATTCTCGGCTCAATTCTCGTCGCCCCCGCCCTTTATGTGATCGGTAATCGGTCAACGAGTTTGGCCGCTTGGCTAGCCGCGAGCCTATTTGGCTCACTCTGCTTGGTGTTCAGCCTGGTTCCCCTCCCGATCGGCGAGCTTAGCCGTGGGTTCGCTGCAATGGTCTTCGGCGTGGGTGCGGTGGTGTTCTGGTACTGCGCTGAGACTGAGGAAGACCAAGAGCGCGGTCCTCTCATCAGCCTGCTCTGGACCTTCGGGGTCGCCATGATTGCCCTCACCTGCTGCGAGTCCTTTCTGGGCTTCGTTGCGGGTTGGGAAGGTGTATCGCTTTGTAGCTTCTTCCTCATCCGCCTAGGCAAAGCGGGCGACGCTCCCCGATGCGCGAAGAACGTTCTGTTGACCACCGGTCTTATGGGGCTCCTGACGCCGATCGGAATTGCCGCGCTCGCACCGGCTCCAAGTCTCGGCGCCATCCTGATCGCTGCGGGTTGTGTTGCTAAGTCCGCCCAAGTTCCATTTTCCGGTTGGCTTCCGCTCGCGATGCGGGCGCCGACTCCGGTAAGCGCATTCTTGCACTCTGCGACCATGGTGCAGGCGGGGGTCTTTGTGTTGCACCGCTACTCGTCGTCGTTTTTGGAGACGGGCTTAGCGCCGTGGATTCAGGGGCTAGGATTACTCACCCTGATCTTCGCGCTGTTTGCCTTCATAGTGTCTCATGACGCCAAGGCCTCCCTAGCCTGGACGACGGTCGCCGCACTTGGACTCGGCACCATTCTCTCGCAAGGCGATACTGGCCCATTCTTGCTCTTCACCCTCGCCCATGCGCTCTACAAAGCCCCACTCTTTATGATTGCGGGCTACCTCGAAAAGCAGGCCGGTCATCGCGACTGGCGGCGTTGGGCGTACATCAGCGAGCTTCCGTTCGGCCTCAAAGTGACAGCTTGGATCACAGGCTGGGCGGCGATCGCACTTCCCTTTTCGCTCACGCTCGCCGCAAAACGTGAAATCGATGCAATAGTCGCCTTGACGATTTTCGGGATCATCACTAGTTGGGGAGTCCTTCGAGTCGCGATCATGCCCACGCTAAGGGCTCGTCACACCGGGTTGGGCAAGTACGGCTTTCCAGCGCTCACTTTGGCCCTGGCGAATATCGTTTTGGGGATTCAATATGGGCTGGTTCCCCTCAGTCACCTCCCAGCAGTGCTTGGGACCCTCGCGATTGCAGTTTTTCTCGCAATGGCGGTGGGTCCCTCTGAGACGTCAGATTTTGGCATTGCCCCTTGGACTCCCACCCTTCCACGAGTGCATGGATTTCACAATCGATGGCTCGCTGCGGGTCTTGGGCTGACCGGGTTACTAGCAGTTGGGTCCCTCTTTCATTCTCAAGGTGCCGTGCCGCTGCGTTGGGAAACTACGCTCTGCGTGTTCCTGGCAGGTGGAGTAGCGATCTGCGTCCCACGCTTGCCGAACTTCAAACACTCGCTCGTGGCGGTCGGTGGCGTCGGGGCACTCTTTTCGATTCAGTTTGCGCTCAGTGGTGCTCCTGATCTCGCGCTGACACAACTCCTCGTCGAAGGAATCAGCCTTGCACTGGTTGCCGCATTCGTGCTTCGAAGGCCACGAGCCATTGGTCCAGAACGGCCGAGCACTGCTCGGGCTGCAGTTGCAACACTCGCCGGCGTGGGCGGTTTTGTCATCACGCTTGCGATTCTCTTGAACCGAACTCCGTCTGGGCTATCAGACGAATTCTCTGGACTTGCTGAAAGGGCACATGCTTCGAACATCGTTAATGCGATCTTGGTTGACTTCCGGGGCTTTGACACTCTTGGCGAAATCTCTGTCCTCGCGCTCGCCGTCGTCTTGATGATCGCACTTAATCAGGAACGGAGGAAGGCGTCATGAACTCGGCGATTCTCAAGACGAGTATCCGCATTCTAGTACCGACCTTCTGGATGCTTGCGGCCGTGATCTTTTTGCGCGGGCACTCGAGCCCTGGAGGTGGATTTATCTCGGGCTTGGTAGCGGGTGCTGCGATTCTACTAGGCAAGGGAACGCTCCTCGGTGAACGGACAGGGCGGGTCCACGTCGGTGTTGGATTGATTTGCGCGATCGCCAGTGGGCTCCCCAGCGCCATCAGCGGACGATCCTATCTCTCCGGCGTCTGGGGCAAAATCGGTGTCGTTGAGTTGGGTTCGCCGATGATCTTCGACTTCGGAGTTGCCCTCATCGTCATCGGCATGATGTTGATCTTCCGAGTGGAGGCGAGGCGCACATGATGGTCCTCTTTACCGCTGCAGGAATCGGGCTGGGATTTGGGTCTGCGGTGTACCTTCTGCTTAGCACTGAGCGGAGAACGTGGCTCATTGGGTTGGTGCTCCTCACCACCGTGACGAACGGAATTCTCTTCCTGTTGAACCGCCCAAGCCAGTTAGCCGCACCATTTAGCGGGGCGAAAGATCACGCAGATCCGCTACCTCAGGCGCTCATATTGACGGCAATCGTTATCGGACTTGCAGTGCTTGCCGTGGCAACTCTCGCGACCAGGAAGGAGGATCAACGATGACATTCCTCCCGATTTGCTCGGTCGTTTTCGCGCTGCTTGGAGTCGGGCTCTGCCTCGTTTCGCCACGAAGGGCATCTGCCATTTCGGCAACACTCCTTCTCGGCATCCTCCTTTCTTCGATCTATGGGATTGTCATGGTCGACCGATTTGGACCGATCGAAGTCGTCCTCGGGGGTTGGCCGAAGGGGGTTGGGATTAGTTTCCTCGGAGACTTTTTCGGTTTTCTATTGGTTGGAACAGCGGCGGCATTGCTCCTGATCCTTGTCAGCTTTACTGAAGCAGACCTGTCGGACCGCTTACCGATGTGGCTCGGTTTATTGGCGGGGTTTTGTGGCTCGGTGATGACTCGAGATTTCTTCAACCTGTTCGTATGGTTCGAAGTAAGTCTCGTCTCGTCATTTGGACTTCTCCGACTCGAACTCGGCGCGAAGGGCGATACGCTCCGGCAGTATCTGACCACCCAAATCCTGGCCTCGACAGCGATGCTAATTGGAACCGGCCTGTTTTACGCGAGTTTCGGCACGCTCGCAATGAATCCAGTCACTCCTCCAACCTCTCTCGGCTGGACGGCGGTCATCTTGCTCACGCTTGCGATGATGGTGAAATCAGGCATCCCACCGTTTCATTCCTGGGTGATCCACAGCTATCGCGGTCTACATAAAGTTTCAGCCATCCCGCTACTCGTTCTCAGTTCAAAGGTTGGTCTCATCGGGCTAACGAGAGTGTATGAGTTCCTGCCCACGGTTTGGCCCATCGCGCTCGGCACATTGGCGTTCTATTCCTCCGCGATCCTATTCCAACCGATTTCCTTGAGACTGAGGATTCTCATTCTCCACACGACCGGCCTCGCTATGCTGATTTCGACGGGTTCGCCGTTCGCCTGGGGACTTGTCCATTCGCTAGCAGTTGGTGCGCTGCTTCTCGTAATCAGTAATCGTCCACGCAATTCGCTTGACTGGATCGGATTGGGTATCGTCGCCAGCTTGCCGTTAACTCCAGGTTTTGCCTCAAAAATAGCTTCAATCTCCACACTTTCGCAGACTCTCAATTGGCCGTTACTCGCTGGATTAGTGAGCACGAGCCTTGCAACATTCGCCGCTGTCGTGCTGTGGGCAAGCCGAAAACCAAAGGCGGCGTCAGAACCCTCCCCGCTGGCTTTCGCACTATGCTTACTAACGATTCTGCTCGGCGTCGTTAGCTTCTCTGTCCTTGACATGCCACCTCTCATGGTTCCTGGGGGCCTCCGTTGAGCTTGCGCGGCCTTTATTGGGGGACATTCCTGACCGGATGGCTGACGCTCGTTGGAGTTGCCCTCGTCGGCACCGCCTTCGCGCTTCCAGTCGCCCTATTGTCGGTGGCGATCGTAGGTTTGGGACTTTGGCGCGGCTACTTTTCCAGTCGCGGCCCCTTGCCCAAAACGCTCAGTTTGCTGAAATTTGCCGTGCTCTACGGCAAAGAGGTCGTCCTTGCAAACCTGACCGTAGCGCGGCATGTGCTGTCGCCGATCTCGACCCTTCGAACGGCAATCATTGCCATTGAACTGAGTCAGCGCCTCGATACCGACGCAGAGATCGCCCTTCTTAGCAACTTAATCTCATTTACCCCGGGGACACTCACCGTGGAACACTCACTTGACCGACACAAACTGTACATTCACGTGCTCTATCGTGAGGGCGAATCCCTGGACGCGATCCGGCAACAGATCAAGCAGAGCTTTGAGCTTCGTGTTTTGGAGGTTCTCGACCGTTGATTACGCTTTCGCTCATTCTTCTCGGGGCTGTGATTGTAGGCGGGTTGGTTGCCGTGTTGAGAGGTCCGACTCCGCTCGATCGATTGCTTGCGTTGGACTTTCTGAGCCTGCCGATGGCGGCAATTCTAGTCGTTTGGGGGACCATCCATCCAGAATCGCACGCGCGAGATATCGCCTTAATCCTCGTCGTGGCGGGGTTCGTTGGCGTAGTCATTGCGGCTCCTCGCTTAGCGCGAAGGAAGGGCCAACCGTGAACACAGTTGGCTCCCTGCTGATACTCTTCGGCAGCCTGTTTATGGCTCTCGCCGTCACTGGTATTTTGAGATTTGATGATCCCCTGATGAAGTTGCAGTCCGCTTCAAAGGGTGCGACCGCTGGCATGGGGCTGATCTTGCTCGGTACGGTCGCTCTCGATTTTCGGGCCCAAACCGTCTTCTTTGCGCTCGCGATGATGGGGTTGATCTTTGTGGTCAGCCCGACGGTCTCCCATGTCATCGCAAAGAGCCATGTCGACAGCGGAGGAGAACTTTCCAGCACGATGGAGCTCAATGAGCTTTCGGGGGACGACCATTGATCTGGCTCCTCCGCCTGCTCGCGGTCATTGCGTTTGTGGGTTTCGGGCTTAGCTTTGCGTATGAAGCCAGTCTTGAATCCAATTTCGTGACGATCCAATTCACCGAGTTGCAAAACGGGGCGACCGTCGAAGTTGGTCAACCCGAGCAAGTTCTTGCCGTAGGGGACATTCAGTTTCTGCCGAAGAAGACGGCAAACAAAACTCGGTTCGCGGGTGTGGGCGAGAAGGGGAAAGTGATTCCAAAGGCGGTCTTCATCCGAGTGCTCCTTTTCGCAAGGATCGGCTGTATCCTCGCTGTCCTCGCCGCGTGGCTCGGGGGCCGACTCCTCAGGCCATCGGTTGTCGATACGTCGCCGCGTACCGGCCCGTAGCGGCGTGCTCAAGCTGCCTTTCGATGTCGGTGAGCAAACTTGAGGCGCCGATCCTAAAGAGACCATTCTGAAGCCACAGATCGCCCAGCTCTTCCTTCATCAGAATCAGCCAATCAAGACTTTGCTTCGCGGTTCGAATACCTCCCGCGGGCTTGTAACCGACCTTCACTCCAGTCAGCTCTTGAAAGTGTCGGATGCATCGGGACATCACAAGGCCGAATTCGAGTGTCGCATTCACACCCTCCTTCCCAGTTGAGGTCTTGATAAAATCAGATCCGGCCATCATCGCGACCATGCTCGCCTTGGCGACATTTGTTAAAGTTCCTAGCTCGCCAGTTGCAAGAATTGACTTCAAATGAGCTTCGCCACAGGCCTCCCGAAATGCGGCGACTTCGTCGTACAGCGCAGTCCATTCGTTGTTTAGGACGTGGGCACGAGTGATCACAATGTCGATCTCGTTCGCCCCTGCATCTACGCTCGCTCGAATCTCGCCGAGCCGCTGCGCGAGGGGGCTCAATCCGTGAGGAAATCCTGCGGCTACGGCGGCGACCGGAATGCCGCTCCCTTCTAGCGCAGTGACCGCCGTGGAAACCATCTGGTGATAAACGCACACCGCGCCTACTTTCAAATCGATCTTCTCAGCGCCAAGAGCGGTCAAGACCTCCGTCCGAACAGGATGCTTCGCCTTTGCGCAGAGTCGCTTGACGGTACCCGGCGTGTCATCTCCGCCCAAGGTAGTGAGGTCCATGCAAGTGATCGCCCTAAGAAGCCAAGCGACCTGCCACGCCTTCTTCACCGTTCGACGCCCAGGGAGGCTTCCAACCCGACGCTCGACTGAGCTCCGATTGACCCGCATATCTTCGATGAGACTGAGGTCAAGCGCCATCCCAGGGTTACGGGTCGGGTCGGCGAAGAGCTTACTAAACTGGGTCGATTCCATGGGTTCGCAACTGGATTGTAGCAGTTAGGATTTCGGGTGCAAAGGTTCGGTCAACATTAGCCCTCTTCAAGCTTCTCCTCAAAAAAGCCTTCGATCCCCTTCGCGAATCGCTTTCGATAGTCGAGCTGAGCCCGCACCATTCGATAGACGCTAAAGGCAACGAGTCCCGCGAGCAGGCCGATACCCGCACTCAGGTGTTCAAGTTCTCCGATGACCACCATGACCGTAAGGAGAACAATCGCCACTGCAAATACTGACTCGCGCACACCGAGCGCGCGGGGAGAGGGCATCGGTGGCAGCATGTCCTCCGCAGGATCGACCTCGTTTGAGGTGAGTCCTTCGAACCAATCGGAGGTGAGCTTCCCGGCTTCTTTCGGCTCAACCGTGAGCGGTCGGAGTCGAACCTTGAGAGTTGAACCTGGATACCGAATCTCAATGAGGCCCCCAAACCCTTGGAGCCCGAGACGGTCCTTTGTCGCAGGAACCGTGTAACGCAATCGCTCGGAGGTGAACGAGATCCGGCCGTTCTCTAGCGCTGCAAAACCAATATCTGCATAGAACTCATAGTCGTTGCTGTAGCAAGATAGCCTCGCGGGGAACGTGACCGCTCCCGATTCCATGCCCGGATTCGCCAACTCTGCTTGAAACTGAACTTGCTCGCGTTGGACGACCCTGAAATTTACGGCGAGCAACATCGCGGTGGCTCGCAAGAAGATGCCCCCAGCAAACCAGCCGAGATCGACCAATTCCCAGCCAAAGAACAGGGGAGAAAACAACCCGGTCACAATTCCGATGGAGCCGAGAGACCGGAGCAATGCCGTGGTCCGCGTCCAAAAAAGCCGCACTCGCGACCTTCCGGCGGGGAGCAATTCTGGTTTACATTGAGGAATCCGATTCAACTTGAAACTCTCTCAGATTCATACGCCTGGCGATCACCGGCAGATACCTTGAAGGCGCCTATCAAGT
>JBBRHU010000022.1:0-17900 GCA_038222255.1 Fimbriimonadales bacterium
GAGACCCATTGCGATACCTGCAACCGGAGCCTTGATCTGAATTCCAGCATCCATGAGTGCAAGGGTTGAACCGCAGACCGAAGCCATAGAGGTTGAACCGTTCGACTCAAGAACTTCTGAGGTCAGAAGGAGTGTGTAAGGGAACTGAGGATCGTCAAACGGGATCACCGGGAGGAGTGCTCGCTCTGCAAGCGCACCGTGACCGACTTCTCGCCGTCCTCGACCTCGGTTCGGTCGAACTTCTCCAACCGAATAGGAAGGGAAGTTGTAGAAGTGCATGTAGCGCTTCGGCTCAACTTCTTCAAGTCCGTCCATCGTCTGCGCATCGCCCGG
This sequence comes from Fimbriimonadales bacterium, assembly GCA_038222255.1. GTDB lineage: Bacteria > Armatimonadota > Fimbriimonadia > Fimbriimonadales > Fimbriimonadaceae > Fimbriimonas. The sequence continues at coordinate 334 of JBBRHU010000022.1, forward strand.
AAGTCCGAGGGTTGCGATGGTCATGACCTGAGTCTGACCGCGAGTGAACAAGCCTGAACCGTGAACGCGGGGGAGGAGGCCAGCGATAGCTTCCAGCGCGCGGATTTCGGTGAGGTTTCGACCGTCTGGTCGGATTTCCTTCTTCAAGATGCCTTCGCGAACGCTCGCCTTTGCACAGCCGTCGACTGCTTCGAAAAGCTGGCCGAGGATTTCTGGCTGGTCTGCGTATCGGGGCTTAAGTTCAGCAACGATCGACTTGATGAGGTCGTCCATTGCGCTCTCTCGAACAGCTTTATCCTTGGAACCAAAGAGTGCCTTCGAGATCTGCTTGCCGAACTCCTTTTCGATCGCCTTTTTGAGGTCCTCGTCAACGAGTCGAAGCTTCACTTCGCGCTTCGGCTTACCTGCGATCTTGCCAAACTTTGCGAACTCGATGCAGATCTCTTTGATCGCATCGTGAGCAAACTTGAGGGCATCGACCATGACGTCTTCGCCAACTTCATTTGCACCAGCTTCGACCATTGAGATGGCGTGCTCGTGTCCGGCAACGACGAGGTCTAGCGAGCTAGCCTTAATCTGATCGTTGGTGGGGAAGAGGATGAACTCACCATCGACAAGCCCAACACGTACGCCGGCAACCGGGTACTTGAAGGGAATGTCACTCACGGTGAGCGCAAGACCCGCAGCGCAGATGCCAAGAACGTCCGACGGGCAATCTTGCTCGACGGCAAACGGCATTACGATAACTTGAAGGTCATTGCGAAGGCCCTTTGGGAAAAGGGGTCGAATTGGTCGGTCAATCAGACGACTTACGAGAATTGCTTTCTCGCTTGGACGTCCGCCGCTCTTCATAAATCCGCCCGGAATCTTTCCGACGGCGTATTTGCGCTCTTCGTAGTCGCAGGTGAGGGGTAGGAAGTCGACCCCTTCTCGGGGGTTTTCAGACATGGTCGCCGTTCCGAGGATTACGGTGTCTCCCATGCCAAGGAGTACGGCTCCGCCGGCTTGCTTAGCCACGCGGCCGCACTCGAGATAGAAGGTCTTGCCTCCCACCTCGAATTCGTGGGTGTTTATCATTCAGTTGTCTCCGGAGCTTACCGGGGCTTGACTTCGCGGATGCCGAGTTCTTTAATGAGGACGCGGTACTTGACGACGTCGTTTGCTCTCATATAAGCCTCTAGTCGTCGGCGCTTGCCGACCAAGAGGAGAAGACCTCGTCGTGAGTGGAAATCTTTCTTGTGGGTGCGCAAGTGATCAGTGATCTGCAAAATGCGTCCCTGCATGACAGCGATCTGCACTTCGGTCGATCCGGTATCGCCCTCTTTCGTGGCGAACTTCTCGATGGTAGCCTTCTTGACGTCAGAATTCAGCGGCATAAGCGTTTTCTAGTTGAGCCTCAGTCTTACTCTTACGTGCAACAAGAGATTCGTTGGCCGCTCAGTGCAACCTTCCTTAGAAGGCTCCAATCAACGGCAAACTCACTCACTCCCGCACGTAACCTCAATATAATACCACGCGTGCTGGACCTTGCACAAGGCCCATAGCCCCCCGGTATCCTGTCTTGGCTCATGCGTGTAGTCGTCTTGGGAGCCGGGAGCTGGGGAACCGCCCTCACCATTTTACTTGCGAGGAATGGCCACGACGTCGTGCTCGCTGGCCGAGATTCGGAAGAGCTCGCACATATGAGAGATCGGCGGGAGAATCTTCGCTATCTGCCTGGATTTGCGATTCCAGCCGGCGTTGATTTTCTAGATATGGCGGAAGTTGTCGGACGCTTTGATCTTTCCGTCGTAGCTGTGCCTTCGGCTTCTGTCCGCAGCGTGCTGACGTCAACCCTCGGAGAACATCCCAATCTACTTCTTGCGACCAAGGGACTTGAGCCGATCTCGGGGAAATTGATCATGGAGGTTGCCCGAGAGGTCTTGCCCGAATCAAAGATCGCCGTCATCAGCGGTCCGAACTTGGCGGTGGAGATCGTCCGCGGAATTCCTACTGCAGCAGTAGTCGCTTCAGACGACGACGAACTGGCGGATTGTGCGCGTATCGCTTTTGGCTGTCGCTCTTTTCGGGTGTATACCAGCGAAGATGTGATTGGCATCGAACTCGCAGGAGCACTAAAAAACGTTCTCGCAATGGCAGCCGGGATGTCCGATGGGCTCGGATTCGGCGACAACACGAAGGGTGCGCTACTCGCGCGGGGACTCAAAGAGATGATCGCGCTGGGCCTGGCAATGGGGGCAAAGATGGAAACCTTCCTCGGAGTCGCGGGCGTAGGCGACCTTTTTGCGACGGCTTCGAGCAATCTCAGTCGAAATTACCGGATGGGCAAGATGCTCGCGAGCGGCACAGCGCTTGCCGAGGCGCAACAAAAGCTTGGCCAAGTTGCGGAAGGGGTATCGACGAGCGAGGCAGTGATTGCACTTGCACTTCGAAAGGGCATCCAGCTCCCTGTCTTCGAAATGATCGACCGTGTGGTCAGAGGAAGCTTGCAGCCGCTTGAGGCCGTTGGTCGACTTATGGAACGAACCACGCGTGAGGAAGGCATCGCCGACCTCACGCGGGAACGCTAGCTACTTCTTGGTCGGGGGCGTCACGTAGACAAAATCGCCGACGCCTTTACTTGCCGTTATTGTCTCGTCAGACTGGGTCATCACGACGGTGATGCCATCGCCCTGTCCTCGCTTCGCAATCCGGTAGTTGATGCCCTGTCGATACATCACGTGGCCCGAACCGGCGAGGACCACGAAGACATCTCGATCCGTGTCGCGGCGAGCCTTGATTGCTGAGTCTGCCATTCCTTCATCCCAGAGCACCTGTGCGGCATAGATGCTTTCTCCTCTAGGGCCGGTAGGCGGATGACCTCCCATCAGCGAGGCGAAGACGGCTCTGTGATTCGCGTTATCAAGGGCCATATTCGCGGGGAGTTGTTGGAGTTGCTCGGCGGTAAGTCCGGCGTAGCCTTTCTGTCCAACCACTCGGACCCAGTCGCGAGGTACGTTCAGCGCAACCATCGGCACCGTGTTCTTCCGGCAGACATCGAATATCGGCGAGTAGAAGGAATATCCGTATCCCCACTGACCCTTCCAGTCGGCATCCTTGAGAAACTGAAATCGACGCGACTCGCTCTTCCAGAACTTGTCGAGCTCGGCCTGCTTCGGACGGGTCAACATTTCGAGTCCGACCATGACTCGGCGTTCCCGCTTCACGAGTGCGGCGATTACGTCGGCATGGAGTTGCTGATGAGGAGCGGTAGCGTGGTTCTCACCGAGGAAGACCCAAGCCTTTCCATCAGCAGCTGCCGCGATATCATCCGGAGTCGACACTTTTCCACTGGCAGTGGAGGTGATCTGACTCACCGGGCACGATACGTTTCCCTCCGGTCCGATCTTCAACTGCATCGGGTCAGTTTGCATGGCAAGGATAAAGGCTCCAACAATCAGGGACATGCCTGTAGTGATACCGCGTTTTGTTACGAGAGGGGTACGCTCCCTGCGATGCGGATGAAGGGAATCTGTTTCTGGCTCCTGGGTTCACTGCTCGCGGTGAGTCTCGTCAGCGGTTGCCAAAAGAGTAGCAAGGAAGATCCAAGCGGAGAGCAGACGACCGTCGAGAAGCCAAAAGACCCCGAAGAGCGGCTGTATGAGCAGGTTCGATCTGGTGCGTTTCAGTTGACGACTGCCTTGGACTCCGTTCAGAAAGCGATGCAACAATCCCGCACGCTCGCAGATTCTTCTTCGGGTGAGTTGAAGGAGGCGATGCTTGACGTTGCCGATCATCTCGATGCAGCCGGGTCCTCGATCACCGACTACACGACCGCTCCCGTGAAGCTCGAAGAATTCAGGAAGAATTTCTCGGAGAACGACGACAAGCGACTTAAAGCGATCGAAGTTTCGAATACAGCTCTCATGGATACCAGCGAGGCCGATGGCATCGTTGAGAGCCTGCTCCAAAACGACAAGTTCAAAGCCCAAGCTGAATTGCGGACGCTGAGCAACGTGATCGGTGCTGCGCTTGATGCACTTGAAGGCGCAATCAAAGTGATGGGCGGAAAGCTGGATATGAACCAGCCAGTGGACGGGCAACCGTCGAGAAAATCGAAGAAGACTCCTTAACAGGTTTTCTGTATGCTCGGGGTTTTGGCAAGGATATTGAGTGCCCTAAGCTTTGGTGTATGGCAAGAAACGCCGCAGCTACCTCCGGGTGCATGCTGCGTTTCTCCATCCCAAGCCCGGTGTATTAGGAATGCTGGATTCTGAACCCGGGCCCCTATTTTTTCGCTTCACCACACAAGAATCCAAAGATTGCTGCTGCAGGAGCGGTGTTCTGATGGATTGTGAACTCGCTGTTCATGGGTGAGCATCTGTTGTCGTACCAGCGCTCGTTGCCCGGCCACTTATCGATGGCAGGATAGACGGTCGAATTGGGCCAGTCTGCGTCCCACGGACCAGCGGCGACCTCTTTCTCCTTTCGCCACGGGCCATAGGGGATTATTCCAGGGTGAAACGCGTTCTTGCCGTTGTACCAATCGTCCATGTGAAAGACCTGATTGGGATGGCGTGGACCTAGCCCGGTCACCCATGTCATGTTGAGTGCATTCGTGCCCAAGAAATAATCGCACGTCGTGTAGAGTGCGGCGAGATACTTCTTCGCTCGCACTGGATCGTTCTTCTGCGTAATCTTGTAGCCGATCGCGCCCTCGAGAACCCAAGGCGTGGTTTGCTGTCCGATGAGCATTGGCATTCCAAAATCACCACCCCATCGAAGGGCTCGCTTCTCACGAGTTTCAACGCAGATGAAATCCGCCGTGTGGATAATTGCCGCTTCTAATTTGGTCGCGAGCGCAGAGACTCCTCTTGAACCCATCTTGCTGAACGCGTAAGTCGCGGCAGCGTAGAGTCGGTTGCCGTTCAGAAGGGTAGTAGCGCTGATGTCTGATGACTGTTTGGCGTAGGCTTGCTCAAAATCCCGGTCTCTTGTCAAACGATAAAGTGAGGCTGAAGCGTAGGCTCGAACGTCTTTCACTTTTGGTTCGTGGCGAGCGGGAGTATTGAGGGCTGCCCATTTATAGGCTTCAATGGCTTCCTTCTGCCAATCCACCCCGCCCGGATCTTTCGCTCCGGCGAGTTCAAGACAATAGGCGAGATTTGCTGCTACCCCAGCATAGGAGTACGTAGCTTCGGCATCCTCTCCCGAAACGACGTAGAGTCGGTTAACATCCTTCCAAGACGGCATGCCCTCGCCATCGCCGCCGAACGCATCTCCAGCGACTCGCAGGCCAATGCCGCCGGTTCCCCATTTCTTTCGGAGAAGTTCGTGGCGCAAACGGTAGCAAAATCTTGGAAGCCAAGCGGCCTCGTCTAGGATATCGGGAACGCCATTTCCACTCTCAGGAATGTTAAGTTCACCATCTCGAAAGTTTTTGGGAGCAAGTTCGTAGGCAAGAAGGAGCTCTTTGGCGACACGGAGATGGGATGAGTAGCTGTCCCAATCTCCAGCGTCTTGATACCAACCCCATGCATCGTCAAGCGGACCCTTGATCGTCGGCTCGATCATTGCCTTTGTGCCACTTTCTGAGTTGTAATCCAGCGAACTGAGGGTCGAGTAGACAAGCTTCCCTTTAAACCCGGGCGTGAGGGCTGGATTATGAGGTGCGGGCCGGGTGAACTCGGTGAACGGTTTCTTCAGTTCAATTCCGCTTCGGTTGTGATAGAGGCCTCTTGCGGTGACCCGAAAAGGTTCTTTGTAGACATCTGCATTCACTGCGAACGTCTGCGACGTGCCAATACCTTCGACGCTCAATACATACCTCCCAGGCCTCGTAAACGTAGAGAAATCACACTCGTAGACCTCGGCGTTTAGAAAATTGCCGTAGGGAGGGGAGTCAGATTTGTGATAGGTTTCTTGGTTCTTTTCATCCTTCCTGAACTTCACCTTTCCCGTAAAAACTGGCTTGCGTGAAGAGTTCTCTAAGAGAGCGAACTGGCGATCCTTTAGAGATTGCAGGAAGAGGCTGCCACCATCGCCCATCCAGTGATATACATAGCCAAACTTCTCAGGAGCGATCGGGGCGTAGCCAATCAAGTTGACATGCACTGCTTCAGATGTGCTTGTCTTTGGGTCGAATTTCAGGGTCCACATTGGACCGTTTGAGGCAAGGGAGCCAAGATTGAGGGTGTACGCCTGACCGGGCCGCATTGGTTTTGGAAGGTGGAGGTAAAGCCAGTGCTCACTGACATGGTCGGGCCGTTTGTTCACGGCGTGGCCATCAACGAAGCTATCGACAAACCAGGCGAAGTCGGTGCCTTTCGACTTTCGGCTGGTCGAGGCAGGGTGCTGAGGTGCCCTGTATGAGGCGTCAGTTTTGCTCGAGATGAGGTAGCTGTCGGTGAGACTGGCTCTAGCGACGTCAAGCGGGGAGATTACGACCTGTTCGTCACTCCGTTTCTGGCCGATTCCATGATGGGTGACTTTGCCCTCACCAAAATGAATCAGGAGAATGTTGTCGGTTAGGGGCTGAACCGAGATCACATCTGCAGCATGGACAAGAGTTCCTATGCCAAGGATGCCGATCGACATAAACGCGTTCACGAGACCACTCACGTTTCTAGTATGGTCAGATTTTCGGCACAGCGCAGTGTGTTAGCCCAAGGAATATTTGCACGACCTCGGAGGCGGGCACCTTGAATATGCCGTGCGTTGTTGGATATCCAAATTCGATCCCTGCCGTTCCCTTTGGTCGATAGGTCTGGCCATGCGGGTTCCAGATGATGATATTAGACCCCTCGGCTCCAAGAATCGCGTAGGCGTGCTTTGGACTGATCCCCTTCGTCTTTACCTCTGTCGCGGTTCCCAAGACGGCGAGCGACTTGTGCTCGCCAACCATTTTCGCGACCTCAAGCAGTTCCAGGGCAGCTTTGTCTGGGTTCTTCTGCTTTGGTCCAAGACGTAGGTGCTTTGGTTTGTCGGAAGTGACTGCTTGTAGAAAGGGTGTGGCCGAACCACCAGAGGCAATGGCATCCGTCGCGGACTCGACATCTGAGTGCTTACGGCTTGCTACGAGCCTTCCGTAGGCCTTCTCAAGGATGTTGAGGTAGATGCCCCCGTTCTCGGTTCGTCCACCCATCGCAATTTCGACGTCGGTCGGCAGGTCGGTCAGAATTTTCGATGCGCCAAAGGCGACCTCAACCTTCCGGTCGGGAAGCACTTTGATCATTTTCCGAATTGTCGCGGGATCAAGGTTGACGAGTGAACCCACGGGAGCGAGCATGAAACAGTTGCCCATCGGCCCTTGGTGGATCTTGATCAGGGAAGGCTCATTCTCAGAAAAAATCGCTTGGTTCAGATTCGATAACTTTTTAACCATCGAACGATATTTGGGTGCGGCGTCCTTCAGAATTTTGGGGAGGTCCGCAAGCGGCAAGTCTTCGAGCGTGGCTTTCTTACCTCGCTGCAATCGCTTGATCGTCGCCACTGCGGCGGCTTCCTCACCCCGGATAGCGGGGTTGTTGACGAGTGCATCTACCTCGGCGCGGCTCAGGATTTGATCGTGATTTGTATCCCAGGAAGCGAACTGGCTTCGAACTACTTCAACAAATGTCCGTTCAAGCGGAGGATGTGTTGGATAAGCAAGAACCGAGACAAATATCAGGCCGAGATACGCCATTCTGTGAAAGACGCCACCCGACCTGAGAAGTTCTCTAATTCTTTATCGTCCGCCGAGTCCGCTGAGAGTCACTCCCTCGACGAAATATTTTTGTGCGAAGAAGAAAAGAAGCAGGACCGGCATGATCGTGAGCGTTGTGAAGGCCATCAAGAGTCCTGGTTCGCCAGATCGCTCGCCGTTAAACAGCTGCAGCGCATAGCTAAGTGGCATGTTCTCCGGCGAACTGAGGTAAATCAGCGGCCCCATAAAGTTGTTCCACGCACCCATAAAAGTCCAAACCGCGATCACGGCCAGGGCCGGCTTGATTTGCGGGACCATGACGAGTCGAAGGATCTTGGGATGGTTGCAACCATCGATCTTCGCCGCGTCTTCCAACTCACCTGGAATGCCCTTAAAGAACTGTCGAAGCAAGAAAATGTTGAACGCAGATGCAAAGAACGAGGGAACCCAGATCGGCAGCAACGTGTTCACCCAGCCGAGCGATCTGAAGATAAGGAACTGTGGCAGTAGCGTTACTGCTCCGGGCAACATCATGGTGCTTAGCACGAGCTTGAACAAGAATTCTCGACCTGGGAACTGGATTCGGGCGAAGGCATAGGCGACCAATGTCGAGCTCAAAATTGTCCCGATGATCGTCATCACGACGAGGAAGATTGTGTTTTTGAGATAGACCAGGCCCTGATTCGTCTCTGCTGGGAGGTAATCGAGAGCTTCTGGATAGTTTTGCCATCGGAGTCCGACCTTGCGGTACGGCTCAAGCTCTGCGGGCTTGAATTCTTGTTTCCGTCCCGCAAATTCTGCAGGTTGGGTGAACTCCACAAACCTCTTTCCATTGGCCATCTCCTCAATGACTTTGCCCTGAAATTCTTTGCCTTCAAACATTCCGATGACCATCGGAATATCCTTCTCGATCTCTTTGAATTCCCCTGGCTTGGCAACAAATGTATTTCCACTCAACGCCATCGGCTTCTGGACATCGATCTGGATCGCACCGCCGTCTAGCTTTTTGCTGATCGAACCCTGGACTGATCGGCCCTGGAATGTGGAAGCGATGAGTGGGTCCTTCTTGTCAAAGTATTTGACCGTCTGCTGCACCTTCGGCACCCAAACGATCCCGTTCGCGGAAGACATGTCCTTTTCTTCTTTGAAGCTAGTGATGAGTAGCCAGGCGAAGGGAAGTGCAAATACAAGCGAACCTGCGATCAGTGTTCCCTGGAGGGCGACGGTCTTCGAGACTCCTCGAACGAGCACCGATTTGCTGGAAACCGCGGTAATAATTGCGCCCGCGAACAGAAGTGAACTTAGCCCGACGATGGTAGAAAGATTCATCGTGAACGAGCCGACTAGGATGCTTGAAGGATCGTGGCTCTTCTTGAGTAGTGCGAATCCTATGATCGCCGCAATCAGCCAGCAAATCACGCCATTTCGGTGGCGGATGCGCTCATCTTGATTGAGGGCTGAGAAGGACTGCGAGAGCCGAATCGCGGCGAAAACGACACCTGCGACAGTGAGCCAGCCGGTGAAAGGCATCACGACCCATACCAATGGCCAACGCCAACCCTCTCCCGGCTGAGCGATCTTTGCGCCGACAACACTCAGAACCCCTCCTAATAGGAGGAAAATGGCAGCCCGTTTTACGATTGAAGTACGGTCGGACTTCTCAACGAGAGCCTGGATGATGCGCCACACCCCGGCAATCGCGAGAACGATGCCGACCCAAGTTGCCACAGTGGCAATGAGATAGAGGGAATTTCCAAGTTTCATTTTTCAGATTCGTAGTGGACCCATTTCTTGGAGATGATGAACTGGAGACCGGTCAGGGCGAGAATGATGAGGAAGATGATCCAAGCAAGCGCACTCGCGTAGCCCATCTTGAAGTAGTTAAAGCCGTTCCTAAAGAGGTGCAGAACTGGCGTCAAAAGCGAATCATTTGGTCCGGTGCCTCCCGAAGCAATAACGTAAACGGTGTCGAACTGCTGGACTGCACCGATAACTCCAACGATCATATTGAAGAAGATGATCGGGCTCAACTGGGGAAGTGTGATAGACCAGAGTTGCCGGGCTGGGGTGGCTCCGTCGATTGAGGCAGCCTCGTAGAGCGTAGTGGAAATTCCCTTGAGCCCTGCAAGCCAAAGGAGCATTCCTCCTCCTGCACCCCAGAGTCCCATCACGACGAGCCCAGGCTTCGCCCACTCGGGGACGGTGAACCAACCTGGCGGCTGGAGGCCAAATGCTGCACCGACAGTACCTCGCCAGGCAGAGTTGATCAATCCTTTGTTGCTGTCGGGAGTGAGCAGCCATGTCCACAGCACTGCACTTGCAACGGCGGGGACAATCGACGGAATGTAGAACGCCGTGCGATAGAATCGCATTCCTCGAACCGCATTGTTGAGCAGCAGAGCAACCGCAAGGCCAGTGAGTAGTCCGAGCGGCACACCCACAGCGCCTAGATAAAAGACGTTACCGAATGCCTTGAGAATCTTGTCGAAGTCTTCGCGAAACAGGACATTGTAGTTCTCCATCCCGGCCCAGTGAGCAGGGCTTAGCACGTTGTATTGCGTGAAGCTGAAGAAGAACGACGCGACCATTGGTCCGACGGTGAACACCGCAAAACCAAACACCCAAGGGGAAACGAACAGGTACGCCCAACGTGCATCGCTTGACTCAAGCCTTCCAAGCCGCCGAGTTCGATGATAGACGAGAGCGCCGATGAGTGCAAGACCGATGATCGAAATCGAGAGGTAAACGGGAATTTGCGAGTCGATCACTGGCTTGCTATCGATGCTGTTCACTGCATCAATTTCTCGCTGCACCGATTGCTGGCCTTCGAGGAGCGCGGCGTCGATCGATAGGGCGCCGAGGCAAGCATTGTCAATCGCACGAACGTGTTCGTCCCAAAGCACTTGTCCAACGGGTGTTGCCGGTCGGATTCTGCCGTAAGGCATAAGATCGACGTGGATTTTTAAGGCAGCCGCGAGACGGTCGTCGGCGGGCAGGAATTCGTGGAGGAGGAAGTCGTTCGCCGCGATCAGTGCTGCGAGACGCGGGACAAAGACTCTCCCTTTGCGTCGCTCCCACTCTCGCTGAGCCTCATATTCGATATGCCGCCCTTCGGCACTCGTTGAGAATTTGATGAACTCCCAACCTCCGTCTCGGTTTTTGGCTCCGACGGGAATCGCGAGACTGAAGCCGCCGACCCACGTAATGTACTTGTCTTTTTCAGCGGCGAACCGGCCGGTTTGGTTGAATCGGTCGTCGGGAACGGGTGGAACAGTTGCGCCAAAGTCGAGCGTCGGGCCGTAGCGACTGAGACTGTTCAGAATCCAGTCTCCATCAATCTTCATTGCCACCTTGCCGATTATGAAAGGGTCGTTCTCTCCACCTTGGAAACCGCTCGTGAAGGTCTGAGCAAGGGAGTATCCGCCCTCGAGATCGTAACCCGCCTTCATAAATTTCAGCGATTCTTTGACGGGATCGGTTGCTAGCGTGCATGTCTTGCCATCCTCCGAAAGGAATGGCGCGTTGTTTTGAAACGCGAACATGTAGAGCCAACTGTTTCCGTAGTTGGGCAAGAACCCGGCGATCTTGAGCGAGCCGTCGGAATTGAACTCCGTGAGGACCTTGGAATATTGAAGCAGTTCGCTCCATGTTTTCGGTGGACGGGTCGGGTCAAGGCCAGCCGCGCGGAGCTCGGTCGCCCGTTTTGCGAAAATCGTCCGGTTCCAATAGAGCGCTCGATTGTCTGCTCCCGTTGGAATGCCATAGACGTGGTTGCCGTAACTCGCTTCGCGCCAAACCGACTCGTAGTATTTGTCGGGAGTCGGGCAGTTCTTGTCCTTGGCCTTGTCGCGCTCGATGAGTTCGTTCAGAGGCTGAAATGCCTTTCGCGAAGCCCAGTCGCTGATGGTAAATCGGTCCTGGTTGACGACGTCAGGGGGCACGTTCCCGACGATGCTCGTCATGAGCTTTTGCGGGTTCATCGAACCCGCTCCCATGTTCAAGACACGGAGCTTGTACTGGGGGAATCGCCGCTCGAATTCACGAATGACTGCGTACTGGCCCTTCGAATCTGGCCCCACAGAGAGGCCCCATACGGTCACGGTCTGCTGAGTCTGCGCGGTCAGCCGTAGAGTGAGCATCAAGCTGAACAGCACAAACAAGATTCTCAAGGGAGCTCTCATAGATCCAAAAACTCTGAAGCGCACCGAGGCTGAGCGATGAGCGTTCACCGCCTGTCGGATTAGTTAGAATACTCGCCGTCAACAACGATTGACGGCGAGGTCGGTGATTTGCGCCAACAAGGATGCTTATTTGGCGACAGTGCTTGCTGCGCCGGCTCCAGGAGAACCTGCGCCAGCCTTGCCGAGAACATCCGCCGCCTTTACGCCGGTTTCCTTCTCGATCTTCAGAAATTCTTTCTCTTTCTCTGGTCCTGCCATTGGGCTACCAGCGATGGCCCGGATACGCTCTTCCGGCTTCATCTTGGCAATCGCTGACTTAGCGTCGTCACCCGACATCCCGGCCGGAGCATTGCCCATGCTACAACCGATGGCTGACAGGATAGAGATTGCGATGAAGGTGATGATTGTGTTTTTCAGCATAGCCTTGCTCTCGGAAGTGCACCGGAAGAATGAATCTCCCGGTGCAAACCGATCCTATTGATTGTCCGAAGACGCCCAGTTAGTACCCCACCAGCCGTAGGCCTTACCGTTCTGTTCGCTGTGCGGAGCGCCGCCTGACCAGGATGCGCCAAACGGGCAGCTTCCACCCTCTCCACCGCACCATGTGTCGTTGTAGATGAGTGTTCCGTCCTCACGAGAGTTCGGGAGAAGCTTGGAGGTCTTGTAGTATTGCGCGTGGCCGTCCATGTGAGCAACGTTGTTGCCATTGGACCAGTAGCCAGCCTTCAATCCCCAGAAACCAGCGATTGAGCTGCCGGGCCAGATCTGAGCATGCGCTGGGAAGTCGACAAAGACGACAACCTTTGAAGGGTTGACGAACTGGGTCGATACGCCACCGCCGATGCCTTCGACGCCACCGTTGCCGCCGACGCCCGTGCCAGCTCCACCCGTGCTCGAGGTGTTAGGTGCTGGAGCATAGTAGCCATACTTTCCACCTTTGCAGGCGGTTCCGTTTGCAGCCTGTTCGTAACCAAAGATGTTCTGATTCATTCGATAGTCCATCGGGGGATAGATATCGCTGTAGTAGTTGGCGCCGCCTTTAGTGGAAGTGCCAAGTCCGACGCAGCCGTCGTCCGGAGGAAGCATGTAGCCTGGTGCGCCACCTGCAAAGCCGTTGTCAGCCTTTTGTCGCTGGACGGATCCTTGCTTCCAAGACGAAGCTGGATTTCGCCAGATGTCTCGACTCTTCATATAGGGCATCACCTTCGCAGCGAAGACGTAGTCTTCTTGGAAGATCATGTGTGGGAGATAGTCATCTGCATCCGATGCGTACATCAGAGCCGAAACCATCGCTTGCTTTACATTGCTCAGGTCAGCAGTTTTCTTGGCTGCACTCTTTGCTTGAGCAAAAACTGGGAACAGGATAGCGGCAAGGATTGCGATAATCGCAATAACGACGAGAAGTTCGATGAGCGTAAAGCCCTGTCTTCGTTGACTCTTCATTTCAACTCCATTCTTAACGGTTGGGACATGGCCCTTGGATGAGGGCGGTGGGAACGAGATGATGCCGACTGGACAGTTGGCGTCAGAATTGCAGCACCAAATGGTGCGAGCTCGAGAGAAAATTGGCGTGAGTTGGATCTGAACTTCTTACCGGTAAGCGCATCGGTGAGCCCGCTTCCGCAGTATTCAGAAGGAATGGCGACCACTCGTCGCTGGTTGGATCGATTCAGCGCGACTACGGCACTTTTACCGTTGAGCCGTCGGGCGAAGGCGAGGGTTTGCTCTCCGTCGTTGGCCTGAATGAGTTCGGGAGTGCCGGATTGGAGTTCGCGCGAGTTCTTACGGATTTGAGCGAGCTTGCGGTAGAGGGCCAGCGTAGGATTAGAGGAGGTCGCGAGATCCCATCGCATACCTTTTCTATTCATCGGATCTGGTCCACCGTTCATGCCAAGCTCGTCTCCGTAGTAGACGCAGGGCGCTCCGACCCAGGTGAACTGAAGGACCGCGGCGAGGTGATGCATTTCACGTCGCTCTCCGCACTGAGTAAGGATCCGAGCAGTATCGTGGCTTCCGAGAATGTTCATCAAATTGCGAGAGACCTGCGGTGCATATCGCGCATAGTTGGACATCAGTTCGGACCAGACCGTCGTGGGCTTTCCGTCTCCGTTCGTCCCAACAAATTTTAGAGTTGAAAACAGAAAGGGGTAGTTCATCACGGAGTCCCACTGGTCTCCGCGTAACCACTGTGAAGCGTCGCCCCAGAATTCCCCGACGATCCAGGTGGACGGGGAGTCGGCCTTCACGCGGGTCCGGAATTTTTTCCAGAAGACTTGCGAAACATCTTGTCCAACATCGAGCCTTAGGCCGTCAACGTTGAATTCTTTCTTCCAATAGCTCGTGGTCTCGAGCAGGTACTTGGTTGCTGCGGGTGCATCGACGTTCAGTTTTGGAAGTGAGGGGAAGTTGTACCAGGCCTCGTAGTTCGGCTTGTCGCCGACTCGGACCGGGAAGCCCTTGATCCAATACCAGTCGAGGAAGTTCGACGTCTTCCCCTTTTCGCGAATGTCTTTGAAGGCGAAGAAGTCAACCGAAGTGTGGTTGAAGACTGTGTCAAGAATCGTCTTTATTCCACGCTTGTGCATATCAGCAGTAAGCGCCTTGAACTCTTCGTTCGTTCCGAGTCGGTGATCTACCTTCCGATAGTCGGTGGTCTCATATCGATGGTTCGATGGTCCTTCAAAAATTGGAGTGAAGTAGACCGCTCCGATTCCAAGGTCCTGGAGGTAGCCGAGATGCTTTCGCACTCCCGCAATGTCTCCGCCAAACCAGTTGTAGAATTCAGGTTTGCCGTCCCATGCGGTCAAGTTGGGAGGGTCATTTGCGCGGTCGCCGTTGTCAAAGCGATCTGGGAATATCTGATAAAGGACTGAAGATTCAACCCAGTTCGGCACAAGGAATCGCTTGAACGATGCTTGGTCGAGCGAAAATCCCGTAGCGGTCTTCGTTTCCGTCAGACCAGCTGTAGTGAGGAACTTCGTTGTTGTCCCATCCTTAAGCTCAAACTTGTAGCTGAGCGGGGATTTTCCATCCCATGCGACTGCGACTGACATCCGCGCGTACAGTTCGTCGCTCTGGACAACCTTCATCACCTTGCTCGATCCGTTGGAGAGCAAAAGCCTGACCTGTTGGATGTCGTTTGGGCGAACGCGCAGAGAGATTTGGAGCTGTCCGAGATCGAAGTTCCTGTCCGGAACTGCGGTCAGGTGCTGGATAGCGCTCGCGGTGATCTTTCCGTCTCCGATTCGAGCGGGCGAGGTGTAGTCGGCGGGCAGTGCGAGGAAGACAGAGTTTGTGTTCCCATTGCCATCATCAAGCTTTGGTGCCTTAGGATCTGGCACCCAAGTTTCGCCGTTGATGACGAACTTGTATTGGTGTCGGCCCGCGTCTAGCTTGAGACGAATCGAGAAAGTTGACCCATCAGCGCTTCGCTGCATCGGATTGGCATCCTTGTTCCAGCCATTGAAGGTTCCAGCGATGGAGACACTTTGAGCAGTGGCAGGCGCCGCGAAGATAAACGTGTAGGTGTCGGCATAAACCACCGTCACCGCGAGTGCTGCGATCAAGTGTGAAGCCCTCCTACTCGAGTTGGTAAGACAGAAGAGCCCCGAACCTTGAGTTCGCAGGGAACGATAAGCCGCTTGGGCAACGAGTCACCGTCGGCCTCGATCACGCCCAAGAGCAGGTCGACAGCGGAAGAAACGATGTCTCGGATATTCAAGCTCACCGAGGTCAGTCCTCCGTCTAATAGTTCGCAGAGCGAACTGTCGTTAAAACTGACAATGCCGAGGTCCTCGGGAATTCGCAGCCCAAGCTGGCGCGCTGCTGTTATGATTCCGAACGCCATGAAATCGTCAAGGGCGATGATCGCGTCGGGACGCGGGCCCTTCGTTAGAACGGCGATTGCGGTTTGATAGGCAGAGCTGTAGCCGAAAGCCGTATGGTGCACCTGAGCCTCAGCTCCACCTGCTCGGGCGGCCTCAGTGTAACCCTGAGCTCTGTCATCGCTGACCATCACACCGCGCGAAGCGCCAATGAAGTGGATTCGCCGATAGCCTTGACCGAGAAGGTGTTCGGCTGCAACTCGACCAGCGTGTACGTTGTCGTTATCAACACTGCAATAGGCGCTGGAAGCAGGGTTCCCGATGAGGACAAAAGGGAATCGGTCTTGCTGAAGTCGAAGAATTCGGTCGTCTTCAGCTTCCGGCTCGACCAAGATTAGGCCATCGACTCGACGGGTTCGGAGCATTTCGTCGTAGACGGTTGCTTGCGCTTGATCGTCAGTGGCTACGTCAACGCAAAGGTGGTAGGGCTTTCCGACGAGGAAGTCCATGATGCCTGCGGTTAGTGCGGCAAAGAACGGATCGTCCATCAGCCCACCGATCGGTCGCTTGATGACAAGCCCAATGAGTCCGGTGCGTTGGGTTCGGAGAGATCTCGCTCGGACGTCCGGCTGGTAGTTGAGCTTCGTGACGGCCTTGCGAACGCGAGACTTGCTGGAATCATCCACTCGGTCATCGCCGGCGAGAACACGCGAGACGGTGGCCTGAGACACCTTTGCAACTCTCGCTATATCCGCCTGTGTAACCCTCATTGGTCTGATTCACTCGCCGTTAAGTGAAGAATACGAATTCAGAATACGAATTCATGAATTCGTATTCACAGCGCAAATGATAACACATGAATGCCGAACAATCAAGGAAAACCCGCAAAAAGGGTGATATCATCGAAAATAGGGACGTGACCTGAAAAAAGTTCAAGTAGTGTCAGGTTCGATCTCCTCCCAGCCGCTCTTGACCTGGCTGAATTTTAGATTAATGCGAGGAGGGAATTTTCGAACGCGATCCAAGCGGCGGGCCTAGTGCCGGCTTTTGGATCGCGCGAGTCGCCAGGAGTCGAGACTCACGGCGGCGACAATCGAGGCTCCAGTAACCATCTGTTGAACCCAGTTGTCAAGGCCCATCTGGCTACAGCCTGCCCGAAGTGTCGCCATCAGGAGTGCTCCAAGAAGGGTGCCCGCCACACTGCCGCGACCACCGGAGAGGGATGCGCCACCGATGACGACCGCGGCAATAACATCAAGTTCAAGTCCTTCCGCGGCGGTTGGGTCACCAATCGAGAGCTGTGAAAATTGAACTAGGCCTGAAATTCCGACGAAGACGCCCGCAAGAACGTAAACCCAAACCTTGATGCGTTCGACTCGTAGTCCGGCATATCGAGCGGCCGCCTCGTTTGCACCGATCGCAAACATGTGCCTTCCAAAGACCGTCCGTTTCAAGATGAGCGAGACGAGGACGCTGCAACCGAAGACGATCCAAACACCAGGAGGGAATACCTTCCAGCGATCTTCTTTGCTCAGGGTCGCCATGAGGTCGCCGAGCCAAGACTTCGGGGGATACACGTTTTGTTGATGCGCGAGCCCTTTTGCCAGTCCTCGAACAAGCAGAAGTGAGCCGAGGGTAACAACAAAAGGCACAACGCGAAGGCGAGTAATTAGCAACCCGTTCCAGAGCCCACATGCCATAGCTGCAGCGATGCCGGCTGTGATCGCAATGAGAGGCGAACCACCGCCCTTAAGCGTCAGGCCGATGGCGACCGTGGAGAGTGCAACGACCGAGCCAACCGAAAGGTCAATTCCTCCAGAGATGATGATGCAAGTCATCCCGAGTGCGGCCAAGGCGACGCTAGAACCTTGGCGTGCCACAAGCCCAAAGTTACTTACT
>JBBRHU010000023.1:0-17640 GCA_038222255.1 Fimbriimonadales bacterium
AGAGGTAAGGCCGGGAGAGTCGAACAAGTTGCTCGAATCCCGCCTCTCGCCTTGCTGGGTCTGAGAACGCCGCCAGCGCGGGTTCCCATCGGGTCAGTTCTGCTTCCATTTTGTGCGGCTGCGCCACCGACGACAGCGATAAAGCGTACCGTCGGCAGCACAATGCTCGTTAGTAACTTTTGATGATCGTGCCGTCGATGATGATGTGAATGATGCCGTTCTCATCGATGTAGTAGTTTCCGATATCTACGTTGCACGTAACGACGTAATTCGTTGTGCCTTCGTAGTAGATCTCATAGCCATCTGCGAAGGTGAGATCTAACTGCGGCATTGGCCCGGGAATGTCGGTTCGTACCCCATCGGCATCAATCTGTTGGAGGGTTCCATTATTGGGGACCTGAAAAGCCTGCTCAACGAGCATGCTCATCCCAAATCGGTTGGTGATGTACGAGAGAGTGTGCCGAGCGACGGTGGACTTGTTGTCGCCTAGTTGGTAGTGCAAGTAGGCTCTTTTAGACGAGGTCACAAGGGTCAGCTCGATCACGGAATTGACCGGTGCTATTGTCGGCCCATTCCCGATCAGACCTGGGTTGGCGAAGGAGCCAAACTCTGCCCGAATCGTGAGCATTCCGGTGCCGTGGATGCCCTGAACTTCGTTGAACCCGGTGGAACTTATTGCAGACTTGCGCAACACTGCAAAGTAGTGATCAGTTATCTTTACAGGTTGGATATCCCCGAGCTCATCGCGGTAGGTTAAGCCGTGCGCCTCGATGAATTTTTGTGGAGATGCGAGTAGCCCTTCAAGGTCCTGCACCCCATTGGAGAACCACGGAACGCCCTGCACGACCCAAAGATGATCGTCGCCAGAAATTGTTGATACGGAGCCAGTATTCATAAGGTTGTGAGTCCAGTGTGTCGAGGCCTCAGCGGCCTGAACAGAATAGTCCCCAACAGCATCATGCTATGAGATATGCGACCTTCGGCAATTGCCTAGGTTTGATAGCAAATACATCTACATGAGTTGCCAAGGACTCGGTCACTCAACGCTTCGCTGCAAGTTCTCCTGCTCCCAAACACCCAAAGGTGTCGCCCAGAGACTGCAGCGAAAGCGCCGACGAGGTAACGTGAGGGGTCGTTACACTCTGGCAATACAAAGAATGCCACAGGGTGAAGTGCGATTGAATTCAGGAGCCACATCAGGCGAACAACTCCCGACCGTTCACACGACCGATGTAGTCGTCCCTCTGCAAACAGGCTTGATGTCGTATGAAGAGCGGTCGACCGACCTCTCTCACCTCGATTGACCATGACGTCCCCGGCAAGCTATGGATTGAAGCTTCGTAGCTGACCGATTCGCCAACATCAATCTGACGAACAGCAAACCACGATGTGAGGCTCGAAACAGGGGTTAATGCAACTTGGCGGTCGCCGACGTTGCACCATGCAGCGCCGATCGCCTCGTTCCCCGATATCCAGATCTCTAATGTGCGCAATGCCATTCAATCAGTGCTGATCCTGAAACCAGCAAGAGGAAAACGAGGCATGAGGGCCAGAACCAACACTTGCCCAGCAAAATTGTCGAATTATTTCAATTTCTGGGACCTGGTCTCGGGAATAAGCATTTCTCATGGGACTCCGCCCGGTTTTCCTGAACCTTTAGCCGCTTTGGACGTACACTCTATAGGAGTGGGTTCAGATTTACGGATATATCGTGAGCGGGGTTTCTCGCAGAAAGCCGGGCTAGGAGTGGCGTGCTCGTTGCTCGCTCTTGGGGTCGTCTTTTCCACTGCGCAGACCGGCAAGAAGAAGGTAGCGCAAAAGCCAGTTCCTTCAACTTACGAGAAAAACGCAAAACCGTTTATCGACAAATACTGCGGCTCGTGCCACTACTCGAAGGACCCTTCCGGTGGCATCTCACTCGCCGGAATCAAGACGACTGAACAACTTCTCAAGGTGCGAAATACTTGGGAGAGAGTCGGAAAGGCAATCAGCACCAAGCATATGCCGCCCGATGGTATGCCCCAGCCATCCGAAGCCCAGCGTCAAAACATTGTTTCGTGGATCGAGCAGACGATTTCTGCAGATTGTAAGCTCCCCGACCCTGGCAGAGTAACTCTCCGACGATTGAATCGCGAAGAGTACAACAACACAGTTCGTGATCTCCTCGGTGTGAAGATTCGACCGGCGGACGATTTTCCATCCGACGACGTCGGCAACGGCTTTGACAACATTGGCGACGTTCTGTCGGTATCTCCGCTGCTTGTTGAAAAGTACATGAGCGCAGCCGAACTGGTCTCAGAGGCTGCGATTGAAGTGCCGGTCAACTTCAAGCAGAAGGTTGAAGGCGAAAACTTCAAAGCAGATCACGGCGGAGAAGGGTCTGGAAACGAGTTCCTCCTCAATACAGAAGGAACTGCCACCGCTGAATTCAACGTTCCTAAGCCAGGAAAGTACAAGGTTAGAATCCAAGCCTATGGTCAGCAGGCTGGCCCTGATCCTGTGAAAGTGAAGGTTGCTCACGAATCGGAGGTCCTCGGCACCTACGACCTGAAGCAGGTCAAGCGAGATCCCTGGACTCAAGACTATGAGGTTCGGATGGCTGGGGCGAAGAACCACATCTCGATCTCGTTTCTGAACGACTTCTACGATGCGAAACTTCCGAAAGGGAAGCAAGATCGCAATCTGGTTATCCAGTCGGTGATAGTTACTGGCCCAATTGATGGTCAGGGTGACCACTCCGCAAGCTACCGAAAGGTGATTCCGTTCGATCCGACTCCGGACAAGCGTGAGGCATCTGCCAAGCAGTTTCTCCGCGCTTTTGCAACGCGCGCTTTTCGCCGGCCTGCGACCGAAGAGGATGTCGAGCGCCTCATGCGGGTTTATAAACTTGGCGAAAAGACCCCGCTTCCGTTTGAGAGGGGCATGCAACTCGCCATCCAAGCGGCGCTAGTATCCCCTCACTTCCTGTACCGAATCGAGACAGACTCCACGGGGATCCGGCCGCTCACTGGTTACGAAGTTGCAAGTCGGCTTTCCTACTTCCTGTGGAGTTCGATGCCCGATGACCAGCTCTTCGACCTGGCAAAGAAAGGCAAGCTGTCAGACAACAAAGTTTTGACTGCGCAAGTCCAGCGCATGATCATGGATCCGAGGTCTTCGGCGCTTACGGATAACTTTGCTGGCCAGTGGCTCCAACTGAGAACCCTGCCAAACCACTCGCCCGATCCGCAGAAGTTTCCTAACTACAGCGAGGGACTCCGCGACGCGATGATCCAGGAAACGAAGCAATTCTTTACTAGCGTTTTACGGGAGAACCGATCCGTTATCGACTTCCTAGATGGGAAGTACACCTACGTCAACGAAGTTCTCGCCAAGCACTACGGCATTCAGGGAGTGACCGGTCCAGAGTTTCGAAAGGTTGCCCTCAGCGATCCAAATCGAGGAGGAATTTTGACTCAAGCGAGCATCCTCACTCTCACCTCAAACCCAACGCGAACTTCACCGGTGAAGCGTGGAAAGTGGGTGATGGAGCAAATTCTTGGAACCCCTCCCCCTCCGCCTCCCCCCGGAGTGCCTGATCTGAAAGAAGGGAATAGCACTGATTTGGTCGCTTCAACTGTCCGACAAAGACTTGAGGAGCACCGCAAGAACCCGATGTGCGCTTCGTGCCATAAGCGAATGGACCCGATCGGTTTTGGGCTCGAGAATTTTGATCCAGTCGGCGGGTGGCGAGCCAAAGATGGCACTGCCCCGATCGACGCGAGCGGAACTCTCCCAGGGAACATCACCTTCAACGGCCCACAAGGGCTGAGGAAGTACCTGCTTGGGTCGAAACAGCAGTTTGTTCACACTTTGGCCGAGAAGATGTTAACGTACGCTATTGGCCGTGGCGTAGACTCAAGGGATAAGTGTTCGGTGGACGACATCGTCAAGGCCACCACTCAAGATGGTTTCAAGTTCGGCAGCATGGTTAAGGCGATTGCCTTGAGCGACCCGTTCCGTAAGCGGACGGGGGAAGGAAAGAAAAAATGAGCGAGTTGATTGCAAGAAGAACGTTTCTAAAGGGGCTCGGAACGGCGATGGCCCTCCCGGTCCTTGAGGCAATGTTGCCCCTTTCTGCGCTGGCCTCCACTGGAAGCAGTGTTGCCAAGCCGGTGCGCATGGCCTATATGTTTGTTCCGAACGGCATGAGCATGCCTCAATGGACCCCCGCTGCTGAGGGTGCACTTGAGCTTTCTCCACTGCTTCAGCCGTTGAATTCAGTTCGAAACTCGGTCAACGTCCTCACCAACCTCGCTCAGGTAAATGCATTCGCTCTTGGAGATGGACCAGGCGATCATGCACGATCGACAGCCGTCTGGCTCACCGGTGTTCATCCAAAGAAGACTGCCGGAGCGGACATCGCAAACGGTATTTCGGCTGACCAGGTCGCGGCTCAAAAGATCGGTCACCTCACTAAGTTCGCTTCCCTAGAAATTGGTTGTGAGCGCGGAGCTACCGCCGGTAATTGTGATAGCGGTTATAGCTGCGCCTACTCCAGCAACATCTCTTGGCGATCTGCAAGCACCCCAAACGCGAAGGAAGTAAACCCTCGACTTATCTTTGAGAGACTCTTTGGCAATGGCAACAGTGCAGAGAAAGCTCAAAAAGATTTCTTCCGCCAGAGCATTCTTGATGCGGTCATCGAAGACGCTGCGAAGCTGAAGGGTCGGCTAGGCGCCAGAGACCAGTTCAAGCTTGATGAGTATTTCTCATCCGTTCGCGAAATCGAAGTTCGACTTGCGAAGTTTGAAAAAGAGAACGCAATGCTCGCGATCGCTGCTGGTAGCAAGCCCGAGGGTATCCCCAGTAACTATGGAGAGCACATTCGCCTCATGGGCGACATGATGATTCTCGCCTTCCAAACTGACCTCACCCGAGTTTGCACCTTCATGTTCGCCAATGATGGCAGCAACCGAAGTTACCGAGACATCGGTGTTTCAGACGGTCACCACGAAGTTTCTCACCACGGTCGAGACGCCAAGAAATTGGAATCCAAGCTGAAAATCGATGCCTATCACATTGAGCAACTTGCCTACATCTTGAACAAGATGCAGAACACGAAGGACGTGGACGGTTCTTCACTCCTCGATAACTCAATGGTCGTCTACGGCGCGGGCATCAGCGACGGAGATCGACACAACCATGACGAGTTGCCGGTATTGATGGCCGGTAAGGGTGGAGGTTCGATCAAGACTGGTCGACACATCATCCTGCCAAAGAAGACGCCAATGAACAACTTGTTCTTGACGATGCTCGACAAGGTCGGTGTGAACGTCGAGACGCTCGGTGACAGCACCGGGAAGCTTCAAGGGATCTTCTAAGGCCCCTTTCATTCAAAAGCCAGAGGGCGGGTACCTTTCCAATATGGTGCCCGCCCTTGTTCTATTGCTCTCCCTGAATCCTCAGGAAGCTCCGAGAAAGGTGGTTCTTCGGCGAGGTGGTCCACCAGCGATTGCAGAAGTTCCACAGTACAGAAACTGGAACATCACCGATACCGTCCTCGACTCGTCCAAGCCGAATCTCTCGCTTGGTGGAGACGGGACGCTCGTGGTCGGCCCTGGCAAAGTGATGCTGATCCGCTTCGGCGACCTAGACCGCGTCGTGAAGCCCACCGAGCGAATTAAGAGTGCGAAGCTGGTCCTGGTTGTGACATCGCCCACCTCCCCGACCTTCGAGAAGGCATCGCTGTTGCTTCGGCCTTGGGGTGAGGGAGTGATCAATACCTTTGGAAAAATGGTGAAGAGCACAGCAACTGAAGTTGCTGACAAAGGCGCCTCAACCTGGACAACACCTTTCGCAGCAAGTGGCATTTACTGGGAGCGACCTGGCGCGCAGGGTGGGTCGGACGCTCGTTTGATCCCAGGCACCAAATTCGAAGGGCGCAGCGCGATCCTCATGACGGTCAAAGGGCTTGAAGCGGCGCTTCAAGCCCAAGTCGATTCCCCGAGCCAGAACTTCGGGCTGGCACTGCAATTCTCAAGCCCAGGTTCATTCGGGTCGAGCAACGGCTCCAATGGAGAACCATGGCTTGAGCTTGAGCTTGAACCAGTCTCGACACCCGCAGGGCCAGACCTCAGTGTGAATTGGATTGAGCAAAAGCCAGAGGGCGTTTTCATCGCACACATCGAAAACGCGAGCAAGGTAGATTCCCCGGCGCGAATGGGAGTTTGGTCGATCCGAAGCGTAAGTCAGCCGCCCGTGTCGATCCCCGCGCTTGCGGCGGGAAGATCCACGGAGGTGACCCTAACGGCTCCGATGCGACCGGAAAAGAACGACCCAAGATTCCTAACCGTCGGGTTTCACATTCAGGGCGACGATGCTAACCCACGCAATAACGGGCAAGTGATCTATCCCAGCGGGACGCCGATCGTCATCCAATCTCCGACTTCGCCCGGCGATTGGGACCGAGTCGACTCTCAGCTTCGATGGCTAAATGACGCGTTCGCCACCCAGAGCAGGTACGCCGCCGCTACGTCTGGCCTCAAGGCTCGATTCTACGTTGCGAGCCTAGCAGCTTCTGGCGTCAAACTGCCGACTACGACATTGCAACCAGACCGTGAGTTTCTCCAGCAAGTGATTCGTGCTGCCGGAGTCCCCGATCTTCGCGAACTAGCTCCGAGCCCAGGGAATCTCACGTGGAAAGGAAACAAGATCGCGAGAGGTTTTGCCGACCGTTTTCCAGGAGTTCTTGGTGGAGATGCACGTGGTGACGGCATGTTGCCTCTGCAGATATCGCTCAACGACGATCCGCTCGTCACCAACCAGATCACGAACTTTGGATTGATTGATGAACTCGGCTTGCTTAGCCCAACCGAGGTTTCGTGGCTCAATGGGATGCTAGAAGGTCAAGGTCAGGTCCCGGTGCCTGCGCTCGCAATCGTCCGGATTCTTGATCGCAGCGGTCGAGCAATTGACAACGCCGACATCGAGTTTTACCGGGTGAAAGACCGGGTGGTTGACGAGAGCCCCATTTTCAAGAGCGCAATCAAAGGTGGTGCGGTGACTCCTGCCCTGAAGGGTCCAAAGGGGTTGTTTGGAGACCTCGCGAAGGACTGGTCAAACGGACTGGTCATGGCGCGTATCGTCAGGGGAGGCGTAGAAGACTGGAATGCGATCAAGATTTGGCGTGTCCTGGATTCAGCCTCCAAGGGATCGAAGACCGTGCCGATCGTCGAGCTCAGGTTCAACCTCCCTTCCAACCCAGTCGACACCACCGATCTCGCCATCGGTAAATCTGTCGCAAGCGGAACTGCGTCCGAAGTGGACCAAGTAGCAAAGCTGACGACAGACGGGAACCTCGCAGATGTGACCATTCCATCTAAGAGCAACATCACAATTGACCTCACGCGCGACCGGGCGCTATCGCTGATCCAACTTCAGACAACGAGTTCAATGCTCGCGAAGTCGTTCGTGATTTCCCTTTATGGCACTGGACAAGATTTCCGAGAGGCGACGCCGTGGGCAAACGAAATCGATTTCCCCTTTTCTGCATCGCAGCGGGGGACACGGGTGGACAAGTCGCTAAGCATCAACTACTACAGCAACACCCAGCGCTATCGGTATGTACGAATCGAAAATACAAGCGACCAACCGCTAAACCTTTGTCGCGTCAAGGTATTTGGAATCAAGTTGGAGGGAGAGTAGTTTGACCGAAGATCGAGTCGCGCAAGCCGAGGCGCTCGTCCGCGCCCAGATTGAAGTCAAGGTTAAGGCTGCAGCCGTCGTTCGTCCCCTTCACCTGTACGTCCGCGCCTTCAAGCAAGAACGCTTACTCGAAGTCTGGGGCAAAAAGAAAGACGGCGCCTTCGCGCTAATCTGCAGCTATCCGGTTTTAGCAGCGTCGGGAACGCTCGGGCCAAAGCGGAAAGAGGGTGACAGCCAAGTCCCCGAAGGCATCTATTCGCTCACCACAATGAATCCCAAGAGTCGGTTCTTGCTTTCGGTAAAAGTTGACTATCCAAACGCGACTGACAGAAAGCGTGGGCCGGCACCGTGGGGCGACGATATTTATATCCACGGGAGTAATGTCAGCATCGGCTGCCTTGCTATTGGCGATACCGCGACCCAGGAGTTCTTCTTGATGGTCAAGGAAGCAAAAGGAGCAGGGCAGTCTAAGCCACCGATCAACATTTTCCCCTGCAAGGACATGGACAAGAATCTCCCCGAATTGATTCGCACCTTCCAGCCAGACGCCGAAGTCATTCGCCTTTGGCAAAGGCTTGCCAAGGCAGAAAAGCAGTTTCCTAAGTAGCTACCGAACGGCGTGGGCACCGTATTTAGCGGCCAGGCTTCCCGCCTTTGGTCGATGGGTAAGAGGGTCAAGTTTAGGGTCGACGCCGTAGACTCCACCCTGTTCGGCTGAGGGCAAAGTTGGCTCACTTCGTTCTGGGCGGTCTTCGCAGTACCAGAAGTTTCGGGCGAACTTGAAGCTTGCAGGATCGGTGTTAGGTCCAATATTCACACCGCCCTCAAACCAAGAGGACCGGAACACGAAGATGTTGTCCTCCAGGACTCCTCGCTGGCTAGGAGGGAAACCAGGAGATGGCGTTTCCTGAAGAATTCGCACCGCCCATTTGGCCGGATGGACCACGGTGTTGAATCGGGCAGCGCCACCGATTGCATTCGCGAACACAAACGGAGCATCGGTGCCAAGAAAAGTGCATCTGACGACTTCAATGTTTTTCGATTCATATTTCTGGTTGGCTGGCATCTGGTCGAGCGCTGGACGATAGAAGGGAATGCCGGTGCTCCCTCCAAAGTTCACACCTCGCGACCCCGGGCGGTCAAAGAGGCACTTCTCAATCGTCACATCCGAGCTTCCTCCCTTTGCTTGCACCCCCAGCGATGCTGCACCTGCGCCGCCATCTGTGAATGAACATTCGGTAATGAACCCCTGGTGGCATCCGACCATATCGATGGCGCATCCACCCCAACGCTGAACGATGCAGTTCTCGACTCGGAACTGATCCACTCCGGCCATCTTGATCCCCTGATGGCTAGGAACGGGTTCGCCGAGAACATGGAGGCCGTGGAGCACGATGTGGTGAGCTGGCTTCGAAACTACTCCGCCGTCGTCAATCCCGATTCCATTTCCGGTCGAACCTTCGATGTCGATGTTCTCGATGGTGAGGTAGCTCGCCTTCTGGAACTGGACTCCATTTGTCCCCACAAACCGTGGCCGTCGCGACGGGTCAGCGGCTTTTATCACGATGGGGCGAGAAGACGTGCCTGCGAGCCGGTCGGAGTAGAGACCTCCAACATAGGTTCCGGGTCCGATCAGAATCGTTGTTCCTGGCTGCGCGGTGGCGACCGCAGCGCGGAGGCTGCCAATGTCTTGCACCGAGACCTGGAGTGGTGGGAGCAGAGCCAATAATGCAACCGCGAACATAACTCAACAATACAAGACTTCGCAGGCAAGGTATCACGTCAAGATGCAGATTCGCGCGGCGGTGCTGAGAGCCCCTCATTCCCCGATCTTGGTTGAAGACGTTTGGATCGACGAACCGAAGGCAGGCGAGGTCGCCGTGAGGATCAAGGCGGCTGGGGTCTGTCATAGTGACTGGCATTTGGTCACCGGCGACACCAAACATCCGGTGCCGGTCGTGCTAGGTCACGAAGGAGCGGGCATCGTCGAGCAAGTTGGTCCGGGAGTGGTCGGCCTTGAGGTCGGCGACCACGTTGCCCTGAATTGGGCTCCATCATGCGGCCGTTGCTTCTATTGCCTGAATGGTCGACCGGCGCTCTGTGCTGCCTACACGGGACCGATTTGGGCAGGCACCATGCAGGACGGGACAACCAGGTTGTCAGTCGCCGGTTCGCCGCTTTACACCTATTGCGCGTTAGGGTGCTTCGCGGATGTCTCGGTCGTTCCCGATGTGTGTTGCGTCAAGTTGCCAAATCAAGTCCCGTTTGAGGCAGCCGCTGTCATCGGGTGTGCAGTGACCACCGGCGTCGGCTCTGTTCTCAACACGGCGCAGGTTCCAGCGGGGAGTTCAGTGGTCGTGTTTGGAGTCGGAGGAGTCGGGTTGTCCACGATCATGGGTGCAGTCCTTGCGGGGGCGACGACAATCATTGCGGTTGACCCTCTCGTGAGCCGTCTTCAGGCGGCGATCGACTTGGGAGCAACTCATGCTCTCGCTCCCGGCGAAAACGTTATCGATCAAATTCGCGAGCTGACCGAAACTCGGGGCGCCGACTTCGTGTTTGAGGCGGTTGGGATTCCGGCGGTTCAAGAGATTTGCCTCAGTGCAGCACGGCCGGGCGGCACGATCGTCTTCTCCGGACTGGCACCGATGGGGTCCTCCACCAACCTTCCTGGCGCAATTCTTGTGCGCGAGGAGAAGACGGTGAAGGGTTCTTATTACGGAACAGCAAATCCACCCAGCGACTTCGTGCGATACGCCGAAGAGTTCCGACTCGGGCGGCTGCCGCTCGACCGATTCATTTCTCACCGCTACCGACTCGATGACATTGCAAAAGCGTTTGACGACATGCTCTCGGGCGCGGTCCGTCGAGGCGTAATTCTGTTCGACTAGGGTAGACCAATCAGCGTGCCGCACATCCACCTTCATACCGAATTCATGCCCGTCTTCGGGAACCCATTCGAGGGCGGGGATGGAGTTGCAGAAATGGCTTCAGCCCTCTCCGGAGTCGCGACACTTAGCCATGGTGAGATCGCTCCGACCGAGACGACGATCTTGGTGGCCGGAGAGCCCAATCTTCAGCATCAGTCGCTTCCTGGGCTTGAAGTGGTCGTGATTCCCTATGCGGGAATTCCGCGAAACACAGCCGCCTTCGCCCGTGAAACCGGGGTGAAGTTGGTCAATCTGCACTTCAATGCGGCGGCAACTGCGGAAATGGCGGTCGCCTTGCTGCTGGCGGCAGCGCGAGGGGTTGCAGCTTCGGACGCCGCCCTTCGGAAAGGAATCTGGCGGGGTCGACACGACGATATGATGGGGATCTTGCTCGCAGGAAAGACGGCGACCGTGCTGGGATACGGTGAGATCGGGCGAAAGATCGGCAATACGCTGCAGTCTTTGGGTATGTCCGTGATCGGTGTCCGAAGGCGATTTGACGCAGACGAACCCGAGGTTCTCGGCTTTGACCAGTTGGATGTAGCCCTACAACAATCTCACGCCCTCGTGATTGCTGCACCCCTCACACCAGAGACGAAGGGCATGATCGGTTCAAGAGAGTTAGACCTGCTGCGTCGGCCCAGACTCATCTCGAACATTGGGCGTGGCCCGATCATTGATGAACAGGCTCTTTATGAAGGATGCGCTAGTGGGGAAATTTCAGCGGCGGGGATCGATGTTTGGTATCAATACCCTCAAGGAGATTCGCCGACGTTGCCTTCCAAGTTTCCGTTTCACGAGCTGAGAAACGTTGTCCTCAGCCCACACCGTGCAGGGACAGGGGATGACTCGGAACTTCTCAGAACGCAAGAACTGATCCAAGTGCTCAGTAAGATCGCGCGGGCTGAAGTTGTCCGGTTTGCTTCGTCTGATCTGGGCTACTAACCTTCGAACAGCTCGATCGAGTTTCCATCTGGATCGAGAATGATCAGCTGAACACCGCCAGGTCCCTTGAGAGGGCCGTTCGCAACACTCCCGCCATGTTCCGTCACCAAGTTGCCGAGGTCAATTTCGCTGGGTAGTGGCAACACGATTCGGCCGAATCCTCCTGGTACCGGCTGGGTTCCGTCTTCCCAGGGTTTGGCCGCTGAAGTTTGAGGGCCAGAAAGCCAAAGGTCAAGATCACCCCGACGCACAATTGCGAACGCTGGCCCCCACTGCTCAATCTTCTCAAAGCCGAAGACGAACGCATAGAAGCTGATCGACTTAGTCAGGTTGTTCGTGAAGAGGCGGACGGTGGCCTGACGCATTTTAGTTCAAGCCCGACAGGAATACAATAAGTTGGAAATGAAGATGCGGGGTCGGGAATGCTTAGCGTGAGGACCCTGTACTGGAAACAACTTCCATGATTGAAACGCCGCTTTTACTGCCCGGGCCATGCGAGAGTTGGGCGGAACAGGTCGAGCAGATTGCTGGAGACCTTTGCCTCGTCGTCACGATGCGAGGCACCCTGCGAAAGTATCCGGGATCGCTACACTGGCACCTGAAGAAGGGGACGCTCGCCGGCGTCTTGGAAGTCACTGTTTGGCCATCCGAATCGCGAGCCTGGGTTTCCAATCAGTCTGGACGTCAGGGGGATTGGATAGCAGAGGCGATGGCTACTTTCGTCGCTACCAAGAACGAGTGATGGGAGTCACTGGCCGTTCCAGCTGAAGAGTCGCTGGGCCTCGCCGAGGTGGCGGGATGGGAGGTCGATAGATTGGAACGATCCATCCATCATGACGCGGTGGACCTTGCCGGAGACTGTCGCTTTGAAATCACCTTCTGCGCTGACCGAACCTTGCCACTCGTTCGCGATCAGCCCGATTCGCTGATCAACCGTGGACCTTGGTGCATTGGGTTTGCCAAGGAAGTAAGCCCAGATGTAAGTGTCACTCACACGGACCTGCGCGGTCCGTTCGCCATCGGGAAGGCCTGCGTCGACAGGTGCAACTTTGCTTTCGCGGTAGGGATCGTTTGACGAGGTCAAGAGTCGATCATCAAAGACGTATCGTCGAGCACTGACAAGATTCGGGGCGGGGACGCCGCTCTGGTCCTGTTCGTACGAGGTCAGACCCATAAATATCTGACGCATACGCTTGATCTCATTTGAGGTCGCTTTTTTGCCCGCCGTCACGCGCAAAAGCGGCAAGATAATTGCCAAGAAAACGAGGACGGTGACGGCAAGCACCCCGATCTCTTTGCGACCAAAACCTCGATTCCTCATTCGTCTGACCATAGTGAACCCCAGGAGCGGTAGACTCCACATTGGCCCGTCTACGAAAGCCGGGACCTCAATTCGTAGAAACGAAAAGCATGGCAGCGGTAGCGGACGTTCAACTCGTCAATATTTCGATCAACGGAATCGACCTTCAAGTTCCCAAAGGGGAGATGATTGTCGAGTCGGTGAAAAGGCTAGGCCTCGAAATCCCGATTTTTTGCTACCACCCTCGGATGAAACCCGTGGGGATGTGTCGCATGTGCCTGGTGGAGATGGGCTTCAAACAGCCCGACGGCACCGTGCGAAAAATGCCGAAGCCACAGGCGGGATGCACACTTCCAGCGTCTGAAGGCCTTGCGATCTTTACCGACACCGCAGAAATTCACAAGGACCGAAAGGGCGTCCTTGAGTTTCTGCTGGTGAACCACCCCCTCGACTGTCCGATCTGCGACCGAGGCGGCGAGTGCCCTCTCCAGAACAACACCCTTTTCTACGGACCCTCCACGAGCCGATTTGTCGAGATGAAGCGACACGCTCCGAAGGCCTTCCCCCTGAGCCAGTACGTCACTCTAGACCTTGAGCGATGTATTCAGTGCGGACGATGCGTTCGATTCACAGAGGAAATTTCCGGCGATGGACAGCTCGGGTTCCGGTTCCGAGGCGCAAGCATGCAACCTTCGACGTTCGAGATGAGCGAGTTCACATCGAAGTTCAGCGGAAACGTGATCGAAATCTGCCCGGTGGGAGCGCTCACATCGACGAAGTATCGTTTCCGAGCTCGTCCGTGGGATCTCCAAACGCGTCCGGGTGTTTGCACCCTCTGCAGCAACAACTGCAATATCCACGTTGATTACCGCCTAGGCAAGGCCGTGCGAATCAATGGTCGTACAAACGAAGCGGTCAACGAAGAGTGGACATGTGACCGAGGCAAGTTTGGGCACGACATCTACAACACTGAGACCCGCCTCACGACCGTCCTTTTGCGAAAGGGCGAGAACTTGGTGCCGGGTGAATGGGCCGAAGCCTACAGCCAGATCATCCCGACTTTCCGTAATGCTGCAAGCCGAAGTGCAGGACTCGCTTCTTCTGGCCTTTCCAATGAGGACCTCTTCACGTTCAAGAACCTTATCAAGGATCAGTTTGGTTCCTCGCACCTCGATCACCGGTTCGAGCAGTTTATTCAAGGGCACGACCGCTCTTTGACCGCGCGCATGGGCGTTGAAGAAGTTCAGGATACGATCGCGAGCTTTGAGTTCGCAAAGTCGGTCTTCGTGTTCGGCACCTCACTCGCCGACGAAGAGCCTATTCTGTTCCTACGACTCCGAAAGGGCTGGTTCCAACGTGGCACCAAGATTGTGGTTGCCTACGATCAAGACACAGACCTTGATAGCTTTGCTCATCTCGTCCTGCGATACAAGTCGGGAACGGGTCAGATTCTTGCCAAGGGTCTTCTAGCTCTTGCAATTGCAGCTGGCAAGGCGACCGCACCGGAAGCGCTCTCAGCAGCCTTGAAGAGTTACACCGTCGAGCGCGTCGTTGCCGACACCGGAATTTCAGAATCTAAGCTGCGAGAAGCGGTTGACCTCATCTGCGGTGTTCCAATCGTGACGACCAAGGGCCTGTACGACCTTGAATATGGTTGGGAGTCGGCGGAGATTCTCGCTGGAATCGCGATCACCACCGGTGGCCACTTCAACATCTATGCCCGAGGAGGCAACGAAGAAGGTGCTGTGCTTCTTGATGTACTCCCGAACCACGACGGTGGCACTACTCATGAGATTTTGAGGGCGTGTGCAGCAGGAAAGGTGAAGGCGCTGTGGATTACAGGAGTCGATCTTTTTGAAGCCCACCACGACCGAGCACTTGTTGAATCTGCGCTGGAGAATGTTGAATTCCTTGTCGTTCAACACTGGAAGGAAACCGAAGCCATGCAGTTCGCCAGCGTTGTGTTGCCGATGACAACCCCGCTCGAATCAGACGGTAGCTACACGAACGCAGAGCGACGCGTCCAAAGAATGGGTGCTGTTCTGCCTGCACAGGGCCAGTCGAAACCTGCTTGGAAGGCTTTTTCCGAGATTTCACTGCGACTGAACCCGACTGCGCCCACGTTCAACGCGCTCGAAGTTCTCAAAAAGATCCAGGCGACGGTGCCTGCATATGCGTCGCTCGATTTCGCGGACCTCAGTGGTGAGGGCTCACTCATCAGCGCTGGATCCGTCGAATAATGCCGGGAACGATTGTGATGAAGTTCGGCGGCACGTCCGTCGAATCAGCCGAGGCGATGGAGCGGGTGGCTTCGATTGTGCTTGCGCGAAGAGATCGAAACCCCGTTGTTGTCGTCTCGGCGATGGGCAAGACGACAAACAAGCTGCTCGCGATGGCGGCAACCGCAGTGACCGGAGATCGGCAGACGGCGCTTGCCGAGTGCGAAGCGCTCAGATCCTTTCATCTTGCAGAATCTCCTGGCAAGAAGGACCTTGTTGCCGAGATCGAAATTCATTTCCACGTCTTAGAAGAGCTACTCAAGAGCCTGAGCGTGCTCCAAGAGATGACACCGCGCACTGTGGACGTGATTTCTAGTTACGGTGAGCGGTTGTCGAGCCTCATTTTTGCTGAGCAACTTCGTGCGCATGGCGTCCACGTCACGCACATTGACTCACGTGATGTCATCGTCACCGATGATCGACACACTCAGGCGATTCCGAACCTGGAAGTAACCTACGAACGACTTCAGACCTACGTAGTGCCAGCGACCCGAGAAGGACTCGTCGTGATGGGTGGGTTTATCGCGAGTACAGAAAAAGGGGTGACGAGCACTCTGGGCCGTGGTGGCTCGGACTTCTCCGCCGCGATCATCGGAGCAGGAATCGAGGCCGACGAGATCCAGATTTGGACTGACGTCGATGGCATGCTTACCGCAGACCCAACGGTGATGAAAGGCGGGCATCGGGTGAAGGCTTGCTCCTTTAGCGAAGCTGCCGAAATGGCCTACTTCGGAGCGAAAGTGCTCCATCCAGCAACTGTGCTTCCGGCAATCGACAGGAACATTCCCGTGCGGATTCTTAACTCGCGTCGCCCGGAAATCGAAGGCACGCTCATTACGACCACCGCGCCGACGAGCAAGAACGTCGTCAAGTCGATCGCTTGCAAAAAGGAAGTGACCGTTCTCGACGTTACCAGTAGCCGAATGCTGATGGCTTACGGCTTCCTCTCGCGGATCTTCGAGATTTTCAACCGCTTGGAAACTCCAGTGGACATGCTCGCGACATCCGAAGTCTCGGTTTCGTTGACCATCGACAACACGAATCGGCTAGAAGAAATTCGAGCGGAGCTTCACGGTTTTGCCGAGGTCGAAGTGCGCCCTCATCGGGCGATCGTTTGCATCGTCGGTGAAGGCATTAAGGTAACGCCCGGCGTGGCGGCCAGAGCATTCGGTGCTCTGAGCGACGTCAACATTCACATGATCTCCCAGGGAGCATCTTTGCTTAATCTTGGTATGGTAGTTTCAATGGCCGATCTTCCCCGAGCCGTGCGGCAGTTGCACGATGAGTTCTTTGCAGAAGTTGATACCGAGGTGTTTGAACCATCGATCGTCTAAAGCTCGCTCTGGTCGGCTACGGAAAGATGGGTCGAATGCTCGACGGTCTTTCCAATGACGCTGGCTTCGATGTGGTAGCCCGTCTTGACCAAGGTGATGACCTCGCGGCTGCGACTGAGGCTGATGTTGCGATTGAGTTTTCGACACCCCACGCTGCAGTTGGAAACATCTCTCGCTTGCTCGAACTCGGCGTTCCGACCGTAGTAGGCACGACTGGCTGGTCGGACAAGCTTGCGGACGTTGAGGCCCAGGTGAATCAGCGCCAGGGAGCACTCGTTTGGAGCGCGAACTATTCTATCGGAGTCAACATATTTGCGAAGATCGTGGAGGAAGCGGCGCGACGTTTCGAGTCGCACCCCGAGTACGGTGCGTGGGCATATGAGATCCACCATAAAGCGAAACTTGATGCCCCGAGCGGGACCTTGAAAATGCTCGTGCAGTCCATGCGCGACGCTGGATATTCTCACAACGTAGATGAATCTTCAAGCCGTGCGGGGTTCGTCCCCGGCACCCATGACGTCGCTTTTGATGGTCCAGCAGATACCATCGAGCTCCGCCATACTGCCCGATCTCGCGAGGGTTTCGCGCGAGGGGCGCTCACCGCCGCCCGATGGATCGTCGGTAAGAAAGGTCTTTTTGAATTCAAAGATGTGCTTTGGAATGAGTCATGAGTAAGTCAGCGCAAGAAATGTTCACTGGTTGTGGCACCGCGATTGTCACCCCGTTTAAGGCAGATGGATCCCTGGATGAAGTCGCCCTGCGTCGCTTAGTCAAACGCCAAATCGACGGTGGAATGAACTTTTTGGTGCCATGTGGAACCACCGGTGAGAGCCCAACGCTCGAGCACCATGAGCATCTGCGAGTCGTCGAGATCACGATGGAAGAGGCGTCAGGAAAGGTTCCGGTTCTTGCCGGTGCGGGAGGATATAACACCGCCCACGTGATTCACCTTGCCAAGGAGCTTGAGGCAATGGGTGTCGACGGCCTGCTAAGCGTCACTCCCTACTATAACAAGCCTCACCAGCCGGCGGTCATCGCTCACTACGAAGCGATTTCGAAGGCGACAACGAAGCCGATCATCCTTTACAGCGTCCAACCGCGAACAAATGTGAATATCGAGCCAGACACGATGGCCGTGCTCTCGAAGCTTGAGAACGTCGTCGGAG
>JBBRHU010000024.1:0-17369 GCA_038222255.1 Fimbriimonadales bacterium
AAGAGTAATTGATAACCATGAGAACACTCGCACACGCAATGCTAACAATGGAATACGCTTTGGACCGACTCTGCGGCTCTGCCCAGCGCCCGCAGTGGGCAGCAACGAGTCATATGCCATTTGACGTCATCGAGAAGGACAACCGACTCTGGGTCCGGGCCGCGTTGCCTGGCATCGATCCATCCACCGTTGAGGTGACAGTCGAGAACGGAATACTGACGATTCAAGGGACTTCGCACTCCGAGCCGACGAGCGAGGGCGAGAAGATTTTCCGACGAGAGATCGTCACTGGGCAACTCTCGCGCAGTCTGAGAATCCCCGAAGGGTTTGACCTCGAGAACGTCGAGGCTCAGTCGAAGCACGGAATTTTGATTATTTCGATTCCCAAGATGATTGAGGAAAAGCCGAAGTCACTCCGAATTCCGGTGAAGGTCGAGAACACAGAGACCGAGTAACAAAGATCGACTCCGGGGTCCGAAAGGATCCTGGAGTCTATTTCATTCCGCAGAAGCTCTTGTACAGAGCAAGAACCTTGCGGACGTAGTTCTGGGTTTCGCGGAAAGGTGGGACACCACCAGCTCGCTTCACCGCTCCCATTCCCGCATTGTACGCAGCAATGGCAAGCACCAACTGCTGGAACTGATCGCCGGTCTGCTTCTTATAATCGTCGAGGTGGAACCGGATGAGTTTGATGGTTCCGTACAGATTTTCCGTCGTATCGTAGGCGTTATTCACGCCCATCCACTTTGCCGTTCCAGGCATTAAGTTTCCGAGTCCCATTGCACCAGAGCTACTGGTATCGTTCGGGTTGAAACTGCTTTCCGCCTTGACGATCGCCATTACGAGCCTCGCATCTACGCCGTAAATCTGGCTGATATTGATGATGCCGTTCGCTATTTTCACGGCTTCAGCGTTCGATAGTCGTGGATTTTCTCTTCTTATGTAGGCTGCGTAGTAGGGCGTTGCGTCACTCGACGGAAGGTTCCAGCCTGAAGGAACGGAGGTCGGCCTGGGAAAACTGGTGTCGCCGCGCGTAGGTTTTGACCTCGAAGTGGGCAGAGCAGATCTCTTTTTTCGATCTGCTTCTTGCACGGCTTTGGCAACCGTCTCTACTTCGCGTACTTGCTCTTCTGGCGCAACTCCAAGGAGTTCACAGTGCAGGCTCGCGAACTCTCCAGAACGAGTGGCTCGAATCAGCAACCGAGCGAGCACTTCATTCCCTTCAATCCAGTCGGGAATGGTTTCTGCCTTGACTTCAATCGTCTGCCCGTCGGACTTTTCAACGAGCACGGTGCCTTTCCCATTGACTCGATAACACCCTTTGACAGTCCCTTGAACCTCGAGGACTCGAGTTCCGATCATCGTCTCAAGAGCAGCGACGGTTGTTGCTTGGGAAATCCCGAATTGCTTTCGGGTTTGGAGATAGTCGCGAAAAGTTTGAGCGTGGGCAACCACACCAACTGAGCCGAGCAGGAAAAGGAGAACGAATTTCCGCAACGGGACCCCTAAAATCGAGACTGGCGGAGAGATCGGGATTCGAACCCGAGAAGAGATATAATCCCTTACCCACTTAGCAGGCGGGCGCTTTCGTCCACTCAGCCATCTCTCCGCGCTGACGCTTATTATAATCGATTTCCCACCAAAGATTCTTTATGGGCTCTCTCAACACCCGGTCGAAAGCCTTCCTCGGCCTGATATTGTTCGGGATCTTTGGCACTTTGCTCTCCCATTTCACGGGTTTGGAGCCTGGCCCGATTGCCCCAATCAGCTCGATCCTTACAATTGTCGCTGGAGTTGCCGCGCTCTTTCCGGCCCGAGAAGAGTTTGAATGGAAGCCCTGGATCATTGGCTTCCTGATCGGTGCAGGTGCAGAACTGTGTGGAATTTACACCGGTTTTCCTTTTGGCCACTACCAATACACGGACAAGTGGTTCCCGATACTGCCGCTTCCGGGAGGCGTCGTATTTCCTCTGATGTCCCCGCTTGCGTGGCTCATGATTGCCGGAGCGAGCGACCGATTTTGCGACAAACTCTATCCATCGTCCAGAATCTTAGTGGCCGGGCTGCTCGCCGCAACTGTCGATTTGATCATGGAGCCAGTCATGGTCGAGTCTCTGCGATATTGGAAATGGCTTCAACCTGGTCCACTCCCTGGAGGTGCCCCAGTGCTAAATTTCCTCGGGTGGTGGCTCACAGCGTCGCTGCTCTCATTTGTCTTCACTCGTCAGCGTGCGCGATCAATCCATCCTCTCACTGGAGCTGCGGTGCTGGTCGGTCATCTCACCCTGCTGGGAGTCGTGTTTTTCTTCCCAACCGCTAATTTGGTACCCTCTCCTCATGGCAAACAGGCGACAGCTCGTCCGGTCACTTCTCTTCGTGACCACCCTGTCGCTGAGCCTTGGCGCAATCGCTCAGAACCCTAAGGTGACCGACCTGCCCGCCAAAGTGAAATTCACAACCTGGCGAACGGTGATACAAGCAGAGGGATTCACTGAATATGCGGGGACGTTTGACTCCCCTTACCTTTCACATCAAGTCAACAACGACCGCGTTCCGATTCGGGTGTTCGTGCCCGAGGAGCAAGACAGCAAAGTTCCATTCGTGGTGATCTTGCACTATCTTGGAGCGCAAGACCTTAAGGTCGAGCGTTCTCTCGCTCTCGAACTGGTTCGAAAGGGCATCGGCGCCGTGCTGATTGAGCTTCCCTACCACATGGACAGAACTCCGCCGGACGCAAGGTCAGGGGAACTCGCTCTCGCCCCCGACACCGCGAAGTTGATCGCGATGATGACTCAGTCGGTTCTAGATGTTCGAAGAACAATTGATCTGGTCTCGGAGCGGCCCGAATTTGACTCCAAACGAGTCGGCCTCGCCGGCATTAGTCTCGGAGCACTCGTTTCTTCCTTGGTCTTTGCAATCGATGAGCGTGTGGGCTACAGCGCCTTCTTGCTAGGCGGAGTTGATTTCGCGCACATCATCTGGACGTCGTCGCTTGTTTCCAGCGCGAGAGAAAATCTAAGGCGACGAGGATATTCGGAGGGGCGCCTCAGGTCGGAGTTAGCCGAGGTGGAGCCACTGGGTTTTCTTCCAGGCAAACTCGGTCGCTCAAGCTTCGTGATCGGGGGGAAATTTGACACGGTCGTTCCGACTAGGACGACTCAGTCTCTGATCAACGCTCTCGACCACCCGAAGACTCTCTCCATCGATACCGGGCACTACGGCGGCATCTTTGTTCAAAAGCGACTCTTGCAAGAAGTCTCAACGTACTTCGAAAAAGAAATGCATTCCGGAACCTATAGCCCTCCGAAGCGTTTGCTCGCCCCGACAATCCGAGTGGGTGCGCTCTATACAGGGAGAAATGGGTTCGACTTGGGAGTCGGGATCGATCTTTTCAAATCGAACGCTAGAGCTGACTTCATTCTCACTGGTATGTTCACCCCTCGCGGGCCGGTAGCCTTCGGCGGCGGCAGACTCGGCTCAGGATTCTATCTGGGAGTTTCGGTGGGAACACGGCGAGTTAGCCCCGCTCTCATGTGGAGTACGGTGCTCTAGTGAAAGATTGGCTCTTGCAGGAGTCAAAGCGCAGCATCTCGCTCACCTATTCTGCACTTGCACGTAGCGTGGGGGCAGTGCGCCTTTCCACTCGCGGCTACCAAGGTTATCTTTCTCCACTTCAGCACACAATCGGAAACTTCGTCATGGATCTACGCCTAGATGCTTCCGTTGTGAGGGAGCTCGGCGAAATCTCGAAGACGCATAACCATCTTCAAATTTATCATTTGCCAACGGACGAGCCGGTCAACTCACCAGAATTATTGGTCGCAGGTGGCTTCGTCGAGCGCTACGCGCTTGAACTCTTTGGATCTGAGAAACCGGTGATAAACGTGTTGCGAGAGGTGGATCCAGATCTAGAAATCATCCGCGCGGAAGATTTCCATGTTCGATTTCGGACCATGGAACTCGTGGCCGCCGAATTTCTTCCGCGGGCAACCGCAAACTCTCGCAACCACATGGTCGAAGCCACTGCCAAAGCAAGGGAACTTGACCTCTACAACCTTATGGTGTGCGGGAGATGGGTTGGCTCGTTCATGGTTGCTGAGTTCGGTGACTGCATCGGACTCTACAATCTGTGCATTACCGCAAAGCTGCGAAGACATGGATACGGGTCGGCTTCGGTGCAATTTGTTGCCCGTCGGGCACTGGAGAGCAACAAAGCTATGGTTTTACAGTGCAATGAAGCCCTAAGACGGTGGTATGTTGAATTTGGATTCACCGAAATTGGTCGAATGCAAACATATTCGTTGTCTAATTCACAGACATCGTTATAATAGGGATGAGCTACTAGCGTGTCGAAGAAAGGTTTTACACTGATCGAGGTCCTCGTGGTCACCGCGATCCTGGCTATTTTGGCCGGGCTTCTCTTTCCTGTGTTCGCCCTTGCTCGAAATTCTGCCTACTCCACGGCATGCGCCTCAAATCTTCGCCAGCTCTCAGCGGCAACTTCGATCTACACGCTGGACTACGACGACCGAATGGTGCTGGTCAGCTACCAGCCAGTAGGCGTTCAAAACAGCCGAACCGACCGAACCTGGGTGCAGCTTTTGTTGCCATACGTGCGAGACTTCCGAACGTTTGTCTGTCCCTCTGACAACGGCCACCGGACGGACCGAGACTCAACTTTTGACCAAGACCTGGTTCCTGGCGACAGCTACTCAGCTTATTACACGAT
Source organism: Fimbriimonadales bacterium (assembly GCA_038222255.1). Lineage (GTDB taxonomy): Bacteria > Armatimonadota > Fimbriimonadia > Fimbriimonadales > Fimbriimonadaceae > Fimbriimonas. The sequence goes on from JBBRHU010000024.1 coordinate 4,730, forward strand.
GTCGCAGCACGTGGATTATGGATACAACTTTCAGTATCTCTCTCCGATCTACCTGCGGGCAGGAAAGGCTGATATCCAACCGAAGAGCACGACATCTGCGCGCACTCCTAGCTCTACTGTCCTTTTTGTTGATTCCGTCCACGACCGTGACTCTGCTGGTAACCCGATTGATGGCGGAAACTGGCTCGTTGTTCCCCCGTGCAGGTATTACCGCGAAGATGTCCGCAGACCCGTCATCGACACGTTTAACGTAGACCGAGGTTCCTCGATCTATACGCCCAGCACAGGTTGGGAACTCAAAGAGCAAAATTCGTCCGCTGTCTACGGGGGTGCCTGGCCATGGCATCGCGGACGAATGAATGTCGCGATGCTTGACGGAAGCGTACGATTCATGAATCCGGTCCAGATCAGCGCGGGATGCGACTTGCGTCCAGAGTGGCAAGGGTGGATTAAGGATCTAAACGTATATCTCTGGAACTTAGAGTAAATGTCCTCTCGGCTTTGGCTCACCTGCATGCTGGTCTTCTTGTTAAGACTGGTCGCGACGAGCCAAGACGAAGCCATCCTCAAAGACTACAAGAGGCTCCTGGCACAGCCCGATTCCGCGAACATCCGTCGACACCTCACGACCCTCACGAAGAATCCAACTCGACTCGCTGGATCGACTGGCGAGGCAGCTGCCTTTGATTACTTAGAAGGCGAACTTCGCGCGCTTGGAGCGAGGTCGATCGAACGGCAACCGTTTAAAGTTTCGATCCCCGATCCAACATCGAAGGGCCTTGTCCGGGTCGGCGGTCGCGAATTCACAGTCTGGCCACTCTGGCCGAACATGATTCAAGCGTCCACTTGCGACGTTCAGGGCAGACTCATTTATGGCGGTGACGGATCGATGGAAGCCCTTCGCGGCAAGGACATCGAAGGAGCGCTCGTCGTTCTTGAACTCAGGTCGGTCGGCCGCTGGCGAAATGCAGCAAAGCTCGGAGCTAAGGCAATCTTGTTCCTCGAGCCGGACGAGTTCCCCCGTGCAGAGGCAGAGGCAAAGTTCAGTGCCTCGCCCATTTCGATTCCACGATTCTACGTCCCGTTGAAGGAAGCGAACCAGATCCTCAGTGCTTGCTTCAAGAACGAACTAGCGTCTCTCAAATGCAGACAAGATTGGATCGAGAGCACGAGTTACAACCTAGTCGGCGAAATCGCCGGCACCTCGGCGAGCGAGACGATCACACTTTCCGCTTTCGTCGATTCGATGAGCGTGGTACCTGCGCTTGCCCCCGGTGCCGAAAGCGCATCCGGAGCTGCGGTGCTACTCGAACTCGCTCGGGTCTATACGAAAGAGTCTCACAAGCGAACTCTGAAAATCGTATTCTCTGGAGCCCACGCGCTGGCTCTTCAAGGGTCGCGGGAGTGGGTGCAATCTCAGATTGACAAAGCAGCTCCTCCTACCCTGCTCAACCTCACACTTGACCTAAGCTCAGGTTCACGCACACTCGCATCCTATGCCCGAGGCTGGTTCTACGAGTATCGAGACGAAACTCAGCAAGCCATGAAGACGATGTCGCGCTTGTTCCGGGTTCATGCAGAACGGCTGGCAACACTCATCGAAGTAAGCCCGCCTCGCCTCGTCTTGATCGACGCCGTGAACAACGGCGACAGTCGAACGTGGAAGAACAACGTCCCCGGCAAATTCGCCCTCGACTGCGAGCCGATGGTGAATTCGGGGATGAACGCCCTGACATTCCTGACGATCGAGGACAGCCGGACGAGAGTAGACACCCCCTCGGACACTCTTGAACATGTCGACGTCTCAAATCTGAAACGTCAGGCTCAGACACTCACCGTGCTGCTGTTTCACGCGCTGAACGATTCAAGTGAACAGGGGTACGCCTCTGACTTTCGGATCCCGCTGGTTCCACAATCTCCAGCGGCCATGCGGCTGGTCGGTGGATTTGCAACGGCTTCCGGCAACGTGGTCGCCTACGATCCCAAGAAGAGCTTTATCCCCGACACCCCGGTTCCAGACACCCTCGCGATTGCGTTCGCGAAACAAAAGACATTCATGGGTGTTAGGGGCGACATCATTCGACACGCGCAGGGTCCGAGAGCCGAATATCGACTCATTGGGCTCGCTCCCCTCACCGCGTATCCGCCAGAAGCCCAATCCCCGTCCAGCATCGGCGCATATCGGATCGACAAAGCAACAGGAACGATTGACTATGCGCCTTCCCTTGGAGAGGTAGGCGACGAAAAGTACAAGATTGTCTTTCCCCTTAAATCTGGCATTCGGTCGTCACCGATCGTCGTGTTTCCGTGCGTGACGATTGGAATGTACGACCTCGTCGACCCTCAGGATCTACGAGCCTTGCGGTGGGCCAGAGTTTTTGACGCGATCGGAGGTGGCCGTCCCCGAGATTACGGCATGACCGAGCCCCCTCGAGACACTCGCCTCAATCCAGAAATTGAAGACGCCCAAACTCTGTTCTTGATGCCCGGTCAAAAGTACGTTTTGTTGGGAGGATCCGATAAGGGAGAAACTCGCCTCATCCTGACAAATACTCCGGACGTGGGAGAGGAAGGAAAGGGATACGATGCTCCCCGAAAGGGAGCGATGCGGTTCCGAAACTTGGCTCTGACTACAGCGAGGGACATCGCAAAGCTCAATCGCAACCGGCTCGCTAGGTTCAAGAAGTATCGAATCGTGAGTCCGTTCATCACCGGACTTCAAAGCGGAATCGAAGAAGAAATTAAGGCAGCTGAGGCAGCTGAAGCGAGAAAGGACTGGCCCGAATTTGACCGGCATTCTCGAGCCGCCTGGGCTCTCGGACTGCGATCGCACCCCATCATTCAGAAGACGGCAAACGACGTCGTGAACGGCGTCGTCTTCTACCTCTTCCTGCTGATGCCGTTCAGCTACTTCCTCGAGCGACTTCTTGTAGGGAGTCAAAACATGACAAAGCAGCTCGGCTGGTCAGGGGGATTTTTCTTTGGCTCGTTTGCCCTGCTACGGTTGATCCACCCGGCGTTCGAAATCGTGACGAACCCCACAATGATCTTTGTCGCGTTCATCATGGGAGCGCTAAGTTTAGTAGTCATCAGTTTTGTTCTTTCGAAATTTGAATCTTCGATGCGGCTTGTGAAGCAGGCTCAGACGGGCCGAACAGACGTAGATATGCGCCGATCGAGCGTTGCGATGGCAGCATTCAACCTCGGCGTCAGCAACCTTCGCCGGCGCAAAGCCCGCACCGTTCTCACCACGCTGACGCTCGTCGTGATGACGTTCATCGTGCTCAGCTTCACATCCATCGTTCCTGACGTCACTCTGAGCGAATACCCAAGTGACACCGCCGCGCGATACTCAGGATTGCTCGTGCGCAACCCGGGCCTCGAACCGCTCCAGTTGACAACCTACCGCCAGATCGCGAACGAATTCTCTGGCCGAGCCACCGTCGTGCGGCGAGCGACCTATTTCGGAGCAGATATCGGTGACTCCAGCATCTTGAGCCTCCAACGAGGCGACCGAGTTGCAGAAATTCGCGCAATCGCTGGGTTTGACCCAGACGAAAACAAGGTCCTCAAGCTCGACCAAGCCATCCTCCCAGGTGGGCGTTGGTTTGGCCCGAATGACCGAGAGTCCATTCTCATTCCACAAAGCGTCGCGGAGCAACTGAGAATCGATCCGCGAGAAGTGGGCAAAGTCAGTGTGCGATTCTCCGGCGTGGACTACAAGGTGATTGGCATAGTGGATCCAGGAATCCTCAAGGGCATTGTAGACCTTGATGGCGACCCGAGCATGCCCGCCGATTTCAGCCTCACACGCAAGCTCCACACCGAGACCAACAGTTCTAACCAAGCATTTCGAAGCTATCTCAGACTCGATCCGGCTTCTTGCTTCATCGTCCCCACCGATACCGCCCTCCAGATGGGTGCTGATCTTCGAAGTCTCGCGGTCGCATTCTCGGACCCCGTCGAAACCAGGAAGGCGTTGGACTCTCTCATGCCGCGGCTGCGTCTAAACCTGTACGCTTCGGTACAAGATCCAACCACGAACGCGCTCCAAGTCAAGATGTTCAGCGTCCTGCAGGGGTCTAAAGGAATTGGAATTGGCCTTGTCATCATCCAGATGCTAATCGCTGCAGTCTTCGTCCTGAACACGATGGTTGCAACGGTCTTCGAAAGGACCAAGGAGATCGGAATCTTCTCGGCCATTGGTCTCGCGCCGAACCACATCGCGATGCTCTTCTTCGCGGAGTCGCTCGTCTATGGAGTCCTCGGCGCTGTCCTTGGCTACTTCCTTGCCCAGATTAGTGCGCGAATCATCGTGGCAACGGGTGCGATGCCCGACTTAATTTTGAACTTCTCGTCGACAGGAGCGGTCCTGGCCGCCGTGCTCGTCATGACCACCGTTTTGCTGAGCACGATCTATCCCGCACGTAAGGCAACCCAGATTGCTGCTCCTGCGATCAACGAAGAAGCCTTCCAAACCGAACCCGAAGGTGACGTCTGGGAAATCCCGCTGCCTTTCAGCATCAGTCTTCACGAAGCCCAGCCGGTGGTCAACTATCTTGCAGATTGGATGCGCGCATACGAGGGATACACCCTCGGCGAATTCGTCACTGCCGACACAAGCGTGAGCGAAATGGACGGCGTCTACTCGGTCTCCACTACTTGCTGGCTAGCCCCGTACGACCTTGGAGTCTCGCAACACCTAATACTCACTATCTTCGAATCTCAAGTCAAGGGGGTCGCATCGTTGAAGCTTGTACTAACCCGCGAAAGCGGCGACCCCGAGAACTGGGTTACCGTAAACCACCGATTCCTCGGTTCACTGCGAGGACAATTCCTTGCCTGGCGCACGGTTGTTAGTGTTACTCACGCGGCGTAATCCACAGAACCGTTTCGGTAAGACCTCGTACGATCACCATCTCGCGGGATGCGGCCTACACCGATCATTCTCGTGATGGGTTCTCAAGTGATCATGGCGCGACAGCCAATCTCTGACCGCAACGGCCAGATTGCTGCCTATGAGTTGCTTTACAGATCATCACTTCCACGGACCACCGAGGAACTGAGCGACCAAGAGTCGGCCGAGGCATTCATTCGCTCGCTCGTTGATGTCGGGCTCGACACTCTCGTCCCCAATCATCTTGCGTTTGTGAACGTTCCCGCGAGCTTGCTTGGAAGCCCTGCCCTCCATCTTTTCCCTCGTCACCGGGTTGTTTTGGAAATCCTTGAAGACACTCCGTTTACAGCCGAAACTGAGTCGCAAATCACTGACCTCAGGCGATCGGGCTACAAGATCGCGTTTGATGATTGCACTTTTGAAGCTGAGCATCGCAAGTTTTTCCCACTCGTCCACATTGTAAAAATCGACATCTTGGCGACACCGGCCGACATGCTCGGTCCACAAATCAAGCTGCTGAAGAGGAAGGGAATTCAGGTGTTGGCAGAAAAAGTTGAAACACAGGCTGAGTATCGAAAGTGCCACGACCTCGGCTGCGATTTGTTTCAGGGCTACTACTTTGCGCGCCCGGAGATCGTGAAGGGCAGGAGCATGCCGCACCACAGACAGAACACTCTCTTGGTGCTCTCCAAGCTTCAGGATCAGTCGACCACGATGGACGAACTGGAACAGGTCATTACCTCCGACGTTGCGCTTTCCTATCGACTTCTTCGACTGTTGAACAGTTCTGCAATCGGTCTACCGCAACGAGTCGAGTCCATCCGACAAGCTGTCCTCTTTCTTGGCCTCGACAAGCTCACAGCCCTCGGCGGACTGCTGTTGATGACCTCAATGGGTAATCAAAGCAATGAGCTCATCAACACGGCGATGGTCCGTGCTCGAATGTGCGAGCGGCTGGCAATGCTCAACGCGGTTCGCGATCCCCACCGGTTCTTCACCGTCGGGCTCTTCTCCGTCCTTGACGCCTTGAGTGGTCAGTCGATGTCCGAGGTCATCGGACCGCTTCCGCTCGCTCCGGAAATAAGCGAAGCCCTACTAGAACGGAATGGAACTTCGCCGATGTCGCTCGTTCTCGATGCCGCTCTTGCGTATGAGCAAGGAGACTTTAGCCTCGCTCTTCGATGGCTTGCCGACGAAGGGAGCGACAACCTTGCGCTTGCCTACTCTGAAGCGGTTGGGTGGGCGACGGAGATGTCTCAGTACATTGCCGCTTAACTGCATCTCGGCGTGATTGCTGGCCTCAACGTCAGAATCGAGACCTCCGGAGGACAGGCAAAACGTGCGTTCAACAACGTCGTTCCGATCCCGCGAGACACATACAGCGGAGTCGCTGTGTCATCAAAAAAGCCCTGCCGGTATCGACGTCCATACTGGCTCTTGACCGGTGTCCAGCCCCCCGGGAGGATGAACTGTCCCCCGTGGCTGTGACCAGAGAGTTGGAGTACACCTTTCTGAGGAAGCAGATTCACATGATCTGGTTCGTGCCAAAGCACGATGAGCGGATCGTGGTTGGCCCCTTCAAAAGCCCTCTCGGGATTTGCCTTTTTTCCCTTAAGCGTGTCAATTCCTACCCAGGTGATACCGTCGTGAAGCCAGTTCTCATTTCGCAGAAACTTAATATTAAGTTCGCTGTAGATCGGAGTCAGCGTGTCTGCGGACCCGCCTTCATAGTCTCGATTCCCCGCGATCGCAACGACATTTCCGTCCATGGCGAGAAGGGGCTCCAACAAATCTCCGATCACATGGGGGAGGCCGCTGGTCCATGTGCTAATCAAGTCGCCGCCCAACACAACCATGTCCGGCGACTCGCGCAAGGCGAGCTCAATCGACTGCCGTGCGAGGTCCAAGGTGCGGAAATTCGTCACGTGGAAGTCTGTGAGAAAAGCAATTTTGAAACCGTCAAGCCTTTCTGGCCATCCTGGAAGCTCGAGAGTTCTCCGCTCGACAATAAGCCGACGCGCCTCAACGAAATGACCATAGGCCAACATGCCAGCGGCAGCTCCACCTAATAACAACAGACCGTCACGTAATTTCATTAGGATTTTCCGACGAGCGTGAGAAGACTCAGCTCAGGGGGGCAAAAAGTGCGAAACCTCAGGCCAACCGTTCCAACCCCACGTGAGACATAGAGCGGCACCCGAGCATCTTCATAGTAGCCCGCAATGTACTTTCGAGCACCGGACGGGGTTGAAATGGGAATTCCAAAAGGTAAACAGATCTGTCCGCCGTGGCTGTGTCCGCTCACCATAAGCGATACCGTGCTTGGCAAGTCCGAAACATAGTCAGGCTCATGCAGAAGACAAAGCAAGGATGTGGGCAGATTTGTTGACTTTAGGATATCGGGACGGTGAACCCCTACCGTCGCGCTATCGAGGCCGGCGATGGCCACGCCGTCGGTCTCGGTGATTTCGTTGATCAACAACTTTGTTCGAAATCCGAGAAAGCAGTTCTCGAAGTTCTTCGACCCATCATGCGGGAAGTCGTGATTGCCACGGCTCGCTATGGTTGCACATCCCGCTTGTTCGAGAACGGTGAGAAAGCTCTTCACTAAGTCGGGCCGAAAGGCAACTGAATTGTCAAAGAGATCGCCTGGGATCAAGATGGCATTCGGACGCTCAGACATCGCGGTCTTCGCAACTCTGATCGCAAATCTTAGGCTCGCTTCGCTGTGCAAGTGGAGGTCGCTCATGATCGCGATACGAAATCCGTTCGCATCCCACTTTGGCAATTCAAGCGTTCTACGCTCAATTCTCAGGTCCGTTGTGGCAAGGTCGCCATACGCACAAGGAACGACGCCAGCGGCAAGCCCAGCACCCACTGCCCGAAGGAAGCGACGTCTTGATGGGGAGGGAGCCTCGTTGGACATGTCGTTCTCATTGTAGCTTCAAGACCCGTTCGACTATTTCTTAACACTTCATTAACGCAATCTCGGTAGCTTCAATCAAGATCGCTATGACAATGCTAATTCGAATTCAAAAGCCTCTCGCACTGGTCTCAGCCACGGTATTTGCACTCACTCTCGTGGGATGCGGCAAGGGAGAAGAGAAGGCACCGGAAGGCGGTCCAGGCAAACCGACCGCGCAGGCTGGTGGAGAAGTCAAGATTGACGGCAGCAGCACCGTATATCCCATCGTCTCGCTACTCGCCGAAGATTTTGGCAAGACGAGCGGATCCAAGGTGACGGTAAACAAGGCAGGAACGGGTAGCGGCTTCCAGAAGTTCAGTCGAGGAGAAATCGACATTGCTACCGCTTCTCGACCGATCGAAGAGAAAGAAGTTAAGGCACTCGCCGAGAAGAGTATCGAGTTCATTGAGATTCCGATCGCCTATGACGGTGTCAGCGTGATTGTCAACCCCGCCAACGCATGGGCTACCGACCTCTCGGTGGATGATCTCAAGAAGGCATGGGGAGAAGACAGCACTGTTAAGCTCTGGAGCGACATCAACCCCGCGTTCCCCAAGGAGCCAGTAACTTTCTACGGCCCAACCGACAACCACGGCACCTACGAGTACTTCACCGAAGCGATCAACAAAAAGAAGAACGCAATTCGAAAAGAGTATCAACCGAACCAGGAATACACCGCAATCGTGAAGTCGATTGAGGGTGACAAGGGCGGAATCGCTTTCGTTGGTTTCAACTATTACGAAGAGAATAAGGGCAAGGTTAAGGCAGTCAAGATTGGTGGCGTCGAACCATCAACCGAGAGCATTGCGACCGGCACGTACAAGCCTCTCTCTCGCCCACTTTTCATCTATGTCAACAAAAAGGCGCTAGAACGAAAGGAAGTTAAGGCATTCGTCGAGTTCGCGATGGGAGACAAGGGCAAGGCTGCCGTAAAGGAAGCGAGCTACGTGCAACTTCCGACAGCTTTCGCAGATGCTGTCAAGAAACACGCTGACGCCGCAGAAGTCGGAACAAAATTTGCTGGTTATAAGCCAGGAATGGACCCGGCTTCGCTCTACAATAAGTAGTTCATGGCTTCGACAGTCCCTTCGAATCCACAAGGTTCCCCCAGCCCTAAGGCTGGAGGGACCCCTTGGGCTCGCAAACGAAACCTCAATTCTCAGACAGAAACCGGAATCCGCTGGTTTTCCTTTGTTTGTGCCTTGATTTCGGTGATCACCACTTTTGGGATTGTCTGGGTTTTGCTCAGCCAGTCCATCCCGTTCTTCCGCACAGTTTCGCCGATGGAGTTCTTCGGCTCGACCACATGGAAGCCGACGCCTGAACCTGGCCAGTTTGGTGTCATCCCGCTCGTCGTGGGAACTTTGATGATCACCATTGGGGCGGGCGTGATCTCACTCCCGCTTGGGCTACTCAGCGCTATCTTCCTGAGCGAGTACGCCTCAAAGAAGACCCGTAAGATCCTCAAGCCATTGCTGGAGCTACTCGCGGGCATTCCAACCGTTGTCTACGGCTACTTTGGCTTGTTCTTCGTCACTCCGATGCTGAAGAAGGTCTTCCCGATGATCCAATCTGCGAACGCTGCTTCGGGCGCGATCGTGGTGGGAATCATGATTTTGCCGCTCGTTTCTTCGCTATGCGAAGATTCTCTCCGTGCTGTTCCGCGAGCCCTTCGAGAAGGAGCTTATGCGCTCGGTGCCACCAAAGCAGAAGTCACAACCAAGATCGTGGTGCCGGCCGCGCTATCTGGTGTTATGGCCGCCTTCATCTTGGCACTCTCTCGTGCGCTCGGCGAGACAATGGCAGTAACCCTGGCCGCTGGATCGAACCCCCGGCTCACATTCAATCCTGCTGACGGCATCCAGACGATGACCGCCTATATCGTCAACACTTCCAAGGGTGACGCGGCGTTCGGATCGGTTCGCTATAACTCGATTTTTGCCGTCGGAGTGACACTTTTTGCCTTCACGATGATCATGAACATGATCGCTCAACACCTCGTTAAGAAATTCCGACAGGTGTACGCTTGAGCACCTTGCTTGTTCGTAGGCGGAGAGCGGACACGCTCTTTAAGTGGATGTGCTTTGGGGCCGCCGGTCTTGGTGTGGTCTTGCTCGTGCTCTTTCTCGGCAAGATCGTTGTGGATGGCCTCCCTCGGCTTTCTCTGAACTTCATCAAAGGCGACCTTTCTCGCCGCCCTTCACTGACAGGAATTTTCCCTGCAGTCGTTGGAAGCGCGTACATCATGGTGCTCACTGCGCTCATCGCCGTGCCAGTTGGAGTTGCATCAGCGATCTATCTTGAAGAGTTCACCACCCGAAAGACACCGTTTACGCGGTTCATCCAACTGAACATTGCTAATCTTTCAGGCATTCCTTCTATCGTATATGGATTGCTTGGTCTCGCCGTTTTCGTTCGGTGGTTAGCGCTAGGCCAGTCCGTGATCGCAGGTGCGTTAACGATGAGCTTGCTGATTCTTCCGATGGTGATCATCGTTAGCCAAGAAGCGCTAAAATCAGTGCCACGATCCTACCGCGAGGGCTCGCTTGCCTTAGGCTCCACTCGCTGGCAAGCGATAAGATATCAGGTTCTCCCCAGCGCGATGCCGGGAATTCTAACGGGAATCATTCTTGCCGTATCTCGCGCCATTGGTGAAACCGCACCGCTCATCGTTGTCGGAGCTGCATCGTTCCGGCCCGGTCTCCCAAAGGGTCTGACAGACGCGTACACCGTCATGCCGATTCAGATCTTTGACTGGGCGATGGATTCGAAGAAGGAGTTCAACGAGGTCGCCGCTTCGGCGATTCTTGTCTTGATGATGATCCTTCTCATGCTGAACTCGATTGCGATTTACCTCCGCAACCGAGCTCAAAAGAAGGCCTAACTAAACCCTCAGCACCACTTGTGAGGCGAGCTTGCCGTGAATCACGGCTTCCCGCTGGACCAAAACCTCTGCCCGCGGCCATGAGGTGAACAGGCAGCGGTTTAGCGTTGGGTGGTTGACTTCGGTGTGTGACCGTTCTGAGAACGACTCAATCACGACAAACCCGCTCGGGCGAACCCACTTTAGAATCGCCTCGTATGCTCGCCGGTCGAAGGTCCAAACGAGCACGACAACATCAAACTTGACCGTGGGCTCAATTCGATAATCCCCAACCACCCACTCGATGGCGGAATCACCGACCCGATACCTCGACTCAAGATCCCGCCCCCGCTCAATCGCGTCAGGGAGACGATCAATCGCAGTAACCGCATAACCAAGATTTGCGAGCGCAATCGCATCGCGACCCACCCCACATCCAAGGTCAACGACGTGTGATCCTGTGCTTGCAATTTGCGGGATCATCTCCATCACAAACGCACTTGGAGACCAAAGGTGATGGGAGCCGTGGGACTCTTCGGGCACCCAGACCACTGTTCTACCAAGCCGGCTCAGCGCATCTTCTACTCCCCCACCTCGTGCGGATTGACCGACCGGCACAGGATGTGTCGGCGCAGGAAGTTCGTGTTGGCGAGCACCGAGTTCCCCGAGGGGAATCCAAACTCCGCCCGGCCAAGGGGATGCCGCACGTTCGGCCTCAGTTCGCGGGTCAAGGTACGGCTCAGCCACCGTCTGATCTTACGCGGTAGCATGTTCCGGATGCGCGGAACGCTTTTGAACACGGCAACGGTCGCGGTGGGGACGTGCATTGGACTCGCGCTTCGCTCGGTTTTGCCTCCGAGCCTCGAAGAAGTGGCGCTGCACGGCCTTGGTCTGGTCACGATCGGGATGAGCATCAAGATGTTCCTTCAAGCGAAGAACCTCTTGATCGTCGCGATTGCGATTGCCATCGGGGGGCTCATTGGCGCCGGTATCGGAATTCAGAACGGCATCGAAGTCTTCGCAGAATGGGCAAAGCAACGCTCCGGGCAAGGTGACTCAAAGCTCTTCGCCGAAGGGATCATCACGTCATTCGTTCTGTTCTGCGTTGGGCCGATGACGTTGCTCGGGTGTATTCAAGACGCGGTCGAAAAGAAGATCGAACTCCTTGCCCTCAAGTCGACGATGGACGGAATCGCCGCCGTGTTTCTTGCCGCAGCGACAGGAGCGGGGTTGCTCGTGACCGCCGTCCTTGTGCTTGTCTTTCAGGGCACGCTGACGCTCCTCGCCCGCCCCCTTCAGCCGATAGCAAAAGACGAGGATATGCTGGGTGAAACGACCGGTGTGGGTGGAGCAATGTTGCTCGCCACAGGTATCGGACTGCTAGGCCTTGCAAACCTGAAAGGCGCAAATTACCTTCCCGCGTTATTCATAGCTCCCCTTCTAGTCGTCTTAGAGAGGAAGCTGCTTCGAAAACCCGTATGAACACAACCACACTAGAGGCAATGCTTGGACCATCGAGCACCTGGAACTACCAATTGTTCTGGGGCGCAATTTGGCTGACCTTTTTTGTCACTCTAGGCTTCATGGTCAAGGCGATCTGCCTCGCGCTCCTAAAGCGTGTTCAACTTCGCACCAAAAATCCACTCGAACCTGCGACCAATCGAACACTCTCCTGGGCTGCAGGAACTGGCACGATGGCAATCGCGGCTACGTTCACGGTCCCTGCAACCGTCTTTGCTCCGTTGGTTCTGAAGCACATCCTTGAGGTCCTGAATCTCGGGTGGATCGTCGCCAGCCTGCTCTTTGCATTCGGGCTTTGGGACATGGTGTGTGACACGCTTACGAACCGAGCGGCCGGAGTTTCAGAACGCGCCGAACGACTGCTCGTGCCGGTCATGCGTAAGCTGGTCAGAGC